>NZ_CAUGKU010000002.1:0-212686 GCF_959600285.1 Veillonella magna
TGTGATGTAGAATGCCCTTCGCAAGACCGGGCTTCAAAGCACTATCATAGGTGTCTTTTTGCATCATATATTCATTCGTTCATTTCGACGAATTGAAAAATTTTTACATTTATTTTGCATGTTGGTTTACAAAATCGTTTCCCGAAGGATTGTATATAGTAGAGGGGTAAATGATTAATCCTTTACGATTTCTGAGTATGGAGGCGATATACCATGAAGTACATGGAAGAGTTGAATAAATTTAACGTATGGATTGCGCTACATCCGGATGTGTCCTCATCGGCAAGAGTATTATGGTTTGTACTCATGCAGTATAATAATATGTTTGGTTGGAAGCGGGTATTTTCTGTTTCTATATCAACGTTAGCCAGTGCCACAGGGTTATCTGTCTCTGCGGTAAAACGAGCACGTTCTGTGTTACAACGTGCCGGACGTATTCGCTATACGCCGCGCAATCGTAGACTAGCTACATTATATGAAATCATTTCGTTGGCAGATGAAGGAATTAGAACAGCATATGTTGGTAATACGAAACCATCGAATGAAGAAATGAATCCTAACCACGTAACGACGTCGGTTGAATCAAAGGAGGATACATCGACTGTTCAATCGGATGACGTACAGGATGTAGTACGAGATGAATCACGAGATGAACAATATAGTGAGCCGTATAGTGAATCACAAGGCGAGCGCATATATAGACAAGACAAGACTAGACAAGACATATCTAAAGAAACCACAGTAAAGAAAGGTGAAGCTGCGAAAGGAAAAATGAAGAAAGAACCGAAGCGTTGTTTCACACCGCCTTCGGTTGCGGTGGTATGTGCCTGTGGCAAGGAGAGGGGCCATCGTATCGATTCGGAGACATTGGTAGGTATCTGCCAAGCGAAAAGGACCTCTCATGTGGTACACATGGAAGGCCCTCTTGATCGTTTATTGCGCTATGCTTGTGTCATATGTGTAGTAGCTGCGTCTTACACAGATTGGTTGTGTCGTTTGTCAGCCCACCCTAGGTAAATAAAGACAGCGATGCCGATAATCATAACGGTTAGGCTGGTTACTTGTGCCGATTTTAATCCTAAGGTAAGGGAGACGTAATCACCGCGAAGGAATTCTAAGCAGAAGCGAGCGGCAGAATAGAGAATGGCATACAATACGAACACTTGGCCTTTAGCATGTTTAAAGCTGCTGAAGAGAAGCAGTACGACAAAGATGAGAATATCAATTTGTCCTTCCCAAATTTCGACCGGCCATAACGGTTGTGCTCCGTACGTGCGATAGGCTAAGGTGGTTTCGGGATAGAGAATACCGAAGTTACCTCCCGTGGGATGTCCGAACGCATCACCGTTCATTAGATTAGCCATACGTCCTACGGATTGACCAAGAATTATGGCAGGTGCAAATAAATCGGCAAAGGCCCATGTATCGATGCCGTGCTTCTTCGTATACCAAATGCCTACCAGCGTGCCTAAAACAACACCGCCTTGGATGGCCATGCCGCCTTGCCAGACAAAGGGAATTTCCCACAGATGATTGTGGTAGTATGCCCAGTCGAAAAAGAATACATCCCATAACCTGGCACCGATAAGACCGGCTACACCTGTGTAAATAGAGAAATCAACAACGTGAGTGTGCCAACCGCGGCCATCTTTCTTCATTAGATAATAGGCCACGCAAGCGGCGGAGATAATGCCTAAGGCCAACAACAGACCGTAGGCGCGAACGGGGAATCCCCCGATAAAAAATAAATATTGATGCATAATGCCCTCCTTTTATTCGGTTGTAGTTTATTATAACTAAGTGACGGCATTATGACAATGAAAAGAGACCTGTGCTATAATAAAATCATTCTGTGCAGTAGAGAAAAGGGGGACACACATGCGAATCAGTTATTTAGGTCCGCAGGGAACATTTACGGAAGAGGCGTTGCAGCGTTACTGTACTATCCACGGTATAGAAGGTAAACGTCAGCCCATAAGTACGATTGATGGTGCCATTGAAGCCTGCATGCTCGATGAAGCGGATGTTGCGTTTGTGCCGGTAGAAAATTCACTGGGCGGTAGCGTGCTTACTACGATGGATTATTTGACGGAGCATAATGATGTTGCCATTTGCGGTGAGATTACTATGCCTATTCGCCATTATGCATGGGGGATCCCGGGGAGTGAGTTGGCCGGTATTCGTCAAGTCTATTCTCATCCGCAAGCACTTAGACAATGTAAACGTTTTCTTACGGATCGTTTGGCACAGGCAGATTGTCACGAAACGGCATCCACATCGGAGGCCGGGCGATGGGTAGCAGATAAAGGCGATACTGCCATGGCGGCTATCGGCGGATTGGCGTTGGGGCAAACGTATGGTTTAAAGCGATTGACCGATGAGATTCAGGATAATACGTTAAACGTAACGCGGTTTATCATGGTCAGACATGGTGCGGCTTCGCTGGCAAAGCCGGAGGGAGAGGTACATAAGTTATCTCTGCTGTGCGAATTGGATGGCTTGCGACCGGGATCGCTTTACGAAGGTTTAGCCATTTTCGCCAAGCGCGGTATTAATTTGGTTCGCATCGAATCGCGTCCCACAAAGGGACGATTGGGGGAATATAAATTTTTCTTTGATTTGGATATGAGTACAGGCTACGATAATGTGTCGGCCGCTGTCGAAGAATTACGGCAAACGGCAACGGCAGTACAGCTGTTTGGCATGTATCAATCGATAGCCGTAGAATAAGGAAGGATATTTCATGCAGAAAAAACGCATGACCAAGACATGGATAGTAACGGCACTGGGGCTAGGCATCGGCTCGATGATGTCTGTACAGGCCGCAACAATAACAGTGGTAAAAGCAGGACAGCACAAAACAACGCCGCAGGCAGTGACAACGGTAGTCCGTGCGGAAGAAGCTCCGAAGCATACACAGCGTGCGGATGTCGATTCGGACAATGAACAGACGATGATGCCGCAATTACCGATTTCGGTGGCAGGTGCCTTCGGATCGATAGAGACGGCTGATGAAGGAGCGCTTGTTGAAAACAATGAGGTTTTGGTGCCTTTCACGGTATATGAAAAAGCAAATTTAAACCACATTGTGAAAGCAAAACGAGGATACACAGTACGTTTACAAGGGTTGCGTCCTGCCGGCGATATGCTTTTCAACAACGGTACAGGTCAACGTACGGTTCCGTTGCCGGTTGTACAACGCAATGGCAAGGAGTATGTCAATCTTAGTCGTACGTCTTCGGCATTAGGCGTTGTTATGCAACGGAATAAAAAAGGTATCCTTCTGTCACCGCAGTTAGGCGCAGTGGAAAAACCGGTAAAACAGGCATTAGAGGCACCGTTGGCCTGGGCGTTCGACCCTACGGCTACGACGGGTACACCGTATAAACGAGCATTGACCGCTGCTGGTACATCTATTATTTCTCCCAGCTGGTTCCAATTAAGCCATAAAGGAACGGTGGAGACCACGGGGATACCCAGTGAAGAGTACGTCATGAATTACACGGCCTTAGGCTATCGGGTGTGGCCGTTGATTACAAATCAATTTAATCCTACATTGACACATACCATTTTATCCGACCCCGGTCATTGGGACGAATATGTGCGCGAGCTGGCAGGTTATGCCTTGGCGTATGGCTATGACGGCTATAATTTTGATTTTGAAAATATTGAGTTTAAAGACAAGGATCGCTTGACAGCTTTTGTAGAACATTTGAGTAAAGGACTGCAGGCGTATAATCTATATACCTCTATGGATGTTACGGGATACTCGAACAGCCCTAACTGGTCATTGGTATATGATCGTCCGGCGCTGGCAAAGTCGTTGGATTACATGGTTCTTATGGCTTATGATGAAACGTGGGCAGCCAGTCCCGTAGCGGGACCAGTGGCCAGCTATCCTTGGGTTAAGCGTAATTTGGAACGGCTCATTAAGGAAATTCCGGCGGAGAAAACTGTTCTGGGGGTACCGTTTTACATGCGTACATGGACAACGCCTATCGGTGCCGATGGCAAACCGGGTAAGGCAAGCTCTAAAACATTGGCGATGCCGGATAGCGAAGTGATTCGCACCACACATGCCAAATCGGTTACATGGGATGATAAAAAAGGATTGTACCATGTTGCCTTTTCGGATACCTCTACAGAGAATGCGGATATCCGTAACGCCTTAAAGGAAGATATAGCCGATGTGGTATCTGCCTATGCGAGTCATCCTACAGGAGCGACGGCTAAAGGTTCGTCTGGAGCATCGGCTAAGAGTTTATCCGGGCTATCGGCTAAAAGCTCATCTGTAATAACAGTAACAAAGGAAACGGATGCGGAAGAAACACCGTTCGGTATAGTGCCGATACAGGTAGTGCGCGCTCCGGCAGAAACGGCATCGAATGCGGACGGAGTAGCTATCGTTGTAAATAAGGATAGAGTTAAGGAGGATGTATCCGATACATCCGATACGGCTGAAGCATCCAACACATCTGCTATAGCACACAATAGTCCTATGCGTAAACATGGAACGGCGTATATGCGCACGGATATTTGGTTTGAAGACAGTACCTCTTTACAAAAGAAGCTGGCTCTTGTAGGCGAAGAAGGAATTGCAGGTTTTGCTGCATGGCGCAAGGGCTTCGAGTCGGACAGTGTTCGCGATTGGCTGTATCGATCCTATCCGGCGCTGGCAAAGTCCGTAGTCGATACAAAGGATAAGGGCGAGAAAAAAGAAGCTACGCATAAAAATGGTAAAAAAGCTCGTTCCGGAAAGCGGTAGCAAAGAATATCCGTTCGTGTTATAATACAGATGTTAGGTTGTGAAAATGATAATTGCTAACAATTTAAAAGCAGAGTGAAAGCAATTTAAAATGTATTTACAGCCTACGCTAAGAAGAACAATTTAAAAGTGAGGGATAGCTTAATGAAAGTTAACGATACATATGCCGGCTTTCGCGTAGAACGTGTAGAGACGGTAAAAGAAGTCAATGGTGTAGCGTACTTGCTGCGTCACGAAAAATCGGGGGCACGTTTGTTATATATTGATGCGCCGGATACGAATAAGGTCTTTTCCGTTTCGTTCCGGACGCCGCCGAAGGATAGTACCGGGGTAGCTCATATTATGGAACACTCCGTATTGTGCGGATCTAGAAAATTCCCGCTGAAGGAGCCTTTTGTGGAATTGGTAAAAGGTTCGTTGAATACGTTCCTTAATGCCATGACCTATCCGGACAAAACGATGTACCCGGTAGCCAGCAAGAACGACAAGGATTTCCACAATTTAATGGATGTATACCTTGATGCGGTATTCCATCCGCGTGTAGCTGAAGATCCGCAGATTGTTATGCAGGAAGGTTGGCATTACGAACTGGATTCCGTAGATGACGAATTGACGTACAAAGGCGTTGTATATAATGAAATGAAGGGTGTATTCTCTTCGGCAGATTCTATTTTGGAACGTCATATGATGTCGGAACTCTTTCCGGATACTACCTACGGTGTAGAATCCGGCGGTGATCCCGATTATATTACGGATTTAACCTACGATGCCTTCAAAGCGTTTTACCACAGCTATTACCATCCGTCCAACAGCTATATGTTCTTGTACGGACAGATGAATATCAAGGAACAGTTGGATTTTATTAATGATGAGTACCTGTCCGACTTTGATGCGATTACGGTAGATTCCGAAATCGGTTTACAAGCACCGTTCAAAGCCGGCAAGGTAGCATCGTATCCGTACAGCATCGGCAAGGATGAAGACGAAGCGGGACGGAGCATGCACTCCTTGACCTATGTCATGCCGGAGATGACGCCGGAAAAAAGCTTGGCCTTTGAAATTATTACCCATGCCTTACTGACATCGCCGGCAGCACCGTTGAAACAAGCGTTGGTAAAAGCAGGTATCGGCACGGACATCAGCGGTTATTATTTGGACAGCTTGCGTCAGCCGATTTGGAACATTACGGCTACCGGCTCCGACATGAATAAACAAAGGCAGCTGCAGACGATTGTAGAAGATACCCTCCGCGATATGGTGGCGAAGGGTCTTGATAAGACAATGTTGGAAGCATCCTTAAACAGTACGGAATTTTCTTTGCGTGAAGCCGATTTCGGCGGTCGTCCGATCGGGTTGGCTTACGGCATTCGCGTTATGGATAATTGGATTTACGATCGTGATCCGATTGAAATTTTAGCGTATGAAGAAGCATTGCGTACAATTCGTGAAGGCTTGAACGGTAATTATTTTGAAACTTTGATTACTGACTATATTCTTACAAATACTCACAAAGCATTGGTATCCATTTATCCGGAAAAGGGGATGCAGGAAAAGAAGGAAGCGGCAGAGCGAGAAAAGTTGGCGGCTCTTAAAGAATCCATGTCCAAGGAAGAATTGGAAACCATTGTAGAACAGACAAAAGCCTTGAAGGCTCGGCAGGAAGCACCGGACTCTCCGGAAGCCTTGGCGACGATTCCGCTGTTGGAGCTTAGCGATTTAAGTCCCGAAGTAGAACATATCGAACGCCGCGAAGAAACATTGGGGGCCGCAAGACTTCACTTTATCCCGACGGCAGCCAAGGGGATTAACTATACGGCGTTCTACTTTGGCGTAGACTGCTTGACGGAAGAGGAACTGTTCTATGCGGAAGTGCTCAGCGATTGTATCGGTCGGGTCGATACGGACGCACACAGCTATGAAGCGATTGCCAACGATATTAATTTAAACCTGGGCGGTTTCAGTATTGATATGGCAGCCATCGGTAAGAGCGGTGATCGCGATGTATACACACCGTTGATGGTGGTGCGTGCAAAAGCATTACACAGTAAACTAAAAGAGTTGGTTCGTATTATTGATGAACTCTTGTATCACAGTCGTTATACGGATGCGGTGCGCTTGACGGAACTTGTAAAAGAAGAAAAGGCCGTATGGGATACGGAAGCCTTCCGCCGCGGGCATACGCTGGTTTCCACACAGGTAACGGCGCAGGTATCCGACATCGGACGTTTTCGTCAGGCTGATGGCCTAGGTTACTTTGCGCAATTAGCGGAATTGGTAAAAGATGAAAAAGGTCTTTCCCGATTAGGTGAAAAGATGGCAGCCGTAGCTTCCAAGCTATTCCGTACGTCCAATTTAAATGTGATGTTCGTCGGTGAAGAAGAAGAGTATGCGCGCTTTAAGGAATTAGTAACACCTGTTATCGGCGCATGGCCGGATGCTACATTGCCTACCGGTGTGTTGACATTTACAGGTGATTACAAAAACGAAGGCATCATCACCAGCGGTAAGGTACAGTATGTAGCGAAAGGCGGTAATTTCAAGGATCATGGCTATACCCATGTAGGTGCCATGAGTGTCTTGGAAAATATCCTGCGCTATGAATATTTGTGGATTCGCATCCGCGTTCAAGGCGGAGCCTACGGCGCCTTTGCTAATTTCTATAACAACGGCAATATGGTATTCTGCAGCTACCGCGATCCTAACTTAACGGAGTCCTTGCATGTTTATGATGAATTGCCGGCGTATCTCCGTCAGTTCAGCGTATCGGAACGTGAAATGCGTAAATATATTATCGGCACCATGAGTAATCTCGATTTGCCGGTAACACCGTCTTTGCGCGGTGCCAGAGCTATGGGTATTTACTTCGGAGAAGGCAGCGAAGAAAAACAACGCAAATTCCGCGAGCAGGTAATTGCTTGTACGCAAGAGGATATCCGTGCATTGGCTGATGTTGTAGAGTCTGTCATGAAAGATAATCACGTCAGTGTTATGGGCGGTGAACAGAAAATTAAATCGGCTGCCGATGTATTTGATACGGTAGTGGCGCTGCCGCAATAATATCTGAGTATGTTGTGAATACGATGTAAGGTCTGTTATATAGTAGACGGGTAGAACGTATTCCACATAGTAGACGTACATAAAACAGTAGAACATATATAAAATAGTAGAACGTACATAAAATAAAAGCCTCCGTCTTGTATGGGTTATGGTACCGATACGGGACGGAGGTTTTGTTTTGTCCTATAACTCTTTTTTTATATAATCTTTTTAGGGAATAAAAAAAGACTATCGGTATTCGATAGTCTTTTCTGCAGCTGATTAAAGAGCATTAACCTTAGCAGCCAAGTTAGATTTTTTACGGGCTGCCGTGTTTTTATGAAGAACGCCTTTGGAGGCTGCTTTATCAATTACGCTAGTAGCTTGAACAAGTGCTTTTTTAGCATCTTCTACTGCGCCGGCTTGAACAGCTTCAACCGTTTTGCGGGTTACTGTACGAATCTGGGATTTCACAGCGGCATTTTTCGCACGACGTTCAGCATCCGTTTTTACGCTTCTAATACTGGATTTGATATTCGGCAATTGAGTCACCTCCTTATGTACTAACATTATACTCGAATAATTATAGCATAGAGATTAGCGTTGCGCAATACCTTATAGTACAGGATTTGTGGTATAATAGCGGAAGATATGAAATGCGAGGTGTGTTATGAGTAAATTAATGATTATAGACGGCAGTAGCTTACTGTATCGCGCTTTTTTTGCGCTTCCGCCGCTGAATAATGCATTAGGTGTTCCTACCAATGCAGTGTACGGCTTCTTAACCATGCTAACAAAATTGTATGATGAAATCCATCCCGATTATATTGCGGTGGCATTTGATAAAGGAAAAGAAACATTTCGTACGGAACTATATCCGGATTATAAGGGAAACCGTCCCAACGCGCCGGACGATTTACGACCGCAGTTTGCGTTAATCCGTGAAGTGTTAGAGGCATTGGGGATTAAAGTTATCGAAGAGGAAGGGTACGAAGGGGACGATATTATCGGTTCTCTCAGTAAGTCCCTGGGCAATGCGGACACCGATGTGTATATTATTACGGGGGATCGTGACAGCCTGCAATTGGTTGATGAGTACAGTCGTGTGCTGCTTACCAAAAAAGGAATTTCCGACATGCTGACGGTAACGCCGGATACGATGAAGGAAATTTACGGATACGGTCCGGAGTTAGTCATCGAAATGAAATCGCTTATGGGGGACAGCTCGGATAATATTCCCGGCGTTCCCGGCGTCGGTGAAAAGACGGCATTGAAATTATTAAACCAGTTCGGTAGCTTGGAAGGCGTATATGATAATCTTGAAGCAGTAAGCGGAAAAAAGTTGAAGGAACGGTTAACGGAAAATAAGGACTTGGCCTTTTTATCCCGTGAATTGGCAACGATTAAGACGGACATGGATTTGCCCTATACATTGAATGATTTTGTACAACATGCACATACTACGGAATTTATTCCCCTGTTTGATAAGCTGGGATTTCACGCCGTAACGCCGCGATTGATGCGGGCAATGGGACTGGAGGAAAGCGCAACGCATACCGGTGACAGTGATTCGCTGTTTGCTGATTTTGCCAATCCGCCGGAGATTACTTGGCAGGAAAAGGAAGCCTTTGTGCCGAGTTTCTGGCAGGATAAAGTGATATCCATCGCTTTTGAGGCTGCCGGGACATCTCCGTTTTGGGATCCTAAGGTAGTATTCATCAGTAATGGTGATGACGTGATTCGTTTGGGCGGTGATGATGCCAATCGTGAAACAGTATTGCGTGCCTGCAATGAAGCAAAAGCCGTCATAACAACGGATAGCAAAATGCTACTGGAAATGTTGGGTGTGACGGCACCGGCAGATATTGCTATTTATACTGCGGCATCAAATACAGAGGATGAGGCCGAAGCCGTTCGTCTTTATGATGTTACGCTAATGGCGTATCTGGCCGATCCGACGCGTACCAATTATGGCATCGGCTATTTGTGTGAACGCTTCGAGGTGCCCGCCGTGCCCGACGGCGGTGCGATGGAACTGGCCGGGACGGCTGTGGCGTTACAGGCTATGTATGGTCCGGCGGTACATCTATTGAAGGAACAGCAGCTGTGGGACTTATATAAGGATGTAGAGCTTCCGTTGGTGTATACCCTGGCTGTGATGGAAAAGAATGGCATTTATATTAATCCGGAACGATTGCAAGCACTGCGTCAGCGTTTTACCGAGGAAGTAGAAACACTTCGTCAACGTATTTACGAGGAAGCCGGCGAAACCTTTAACATTAACTCGCCGAAACAGTTGGGACATATTTTGTTTGAAACCTTACAACTGCCGGTGATTAAAAAGACAAAAACAGGTTACTCCACAGATGCGGAGGTTCTTGATATGCTGCGCGCGGAACACCCGATTGTGGAAGATATCCTGGCATATCGCACGGTAGCCAAGCTATTATCTACATATATTGATGGTCTGGAGGACTTGATCAATCCCGATACGAAACGTATTCACACCAGCTTTAATCAGATGGTCACGGCGACGGGACGATTGAGCAGTTCCAATCCGAATTTACAGAATATTCCGGTGCGGACGGAAAAGGGAAAAGAAATTCGCGGCTTGTTCTTACCCGGCGAAGGCTATGATTGGTTGGTAAGCGCGGATTATTCACAAATCGAATTGCGTGTATTGGCCCATTTATCCGAAGATCCGGCGTTGATCAAGGCATTTAACGATGGTATGGATATCCATCGCTTCACGGCGGCCGAGGTACTGGGAAAATCCCCGGAAGAGGTAACATCGGAAGAACGATCGCACGCAAAGGCTGTTAACTTTGGGATTATCTATGGCATCAGTGATTTTGGTTTGTCACGTGATTTGGGAATTACGCGCGAAGCAGCTAAGAATTATATTTCCTTATATTTCAGCCGCTATCCGAAGGTTAAAGCTTATATGGATGCTATGGTAGCGATGGCTCATGAAACCGGAATGGTACGGACTATGTTCGGTCGTTTGCGTGCATTGCCGGATATTAATAGTCGTAATTTCAATCGTCGCTCCTTTGCGGAACGCACGGCGATGAATACGCCGATTCAAGGGACGGCGGCGGATATTATTAAGCTAGCCATGAATAAGGTAGAGGCACGGCTCCGTGACGACGGTTATACATCACGACTTTTATTGCAGGTGCACGATGAATTGGTGCTGGAAGTTACCAATGAGGAAAAGGATGCCGTAGAAGCGCTGCTGAAAGAATGTATGGAATCGGTAGTACAGCTGGCAGTACCGCTTATTGTCGATGTACATAGTGCCACTACATGGGCGGATGTAAAATAGGAGGTACTATGCCTGAATTACCGGAAGTGGAATTGATACGACGCTACATCGACAGCCAAGTAGCAGGGAAACGCATCGGTAGGATCGATTCCTTGCTGCCGCGGATGTGGCGTAATACAACAGCTGAAGTTGCATCGCAAGTATTGACCGATGCTGTGATTACCGGCGTGAAGCGTCGCGGGAAATATTTAGTGCTTTCCATGGAAAACGGGACTTTGCTTATTGTTCATTTAAAACTGACGGGACGTTTAATTTATCGCAGTACGCCGAGGACGGAACGCTTTGACAGAGTGCTGTTTTATTTGGACGATGGCAGTGTGTTGGCCTTTGGTGATATCCGCACGTTAGGTGCGCTATACCTTTTTGCTTCGTCAAAGGACATTGATTTACCCGGCTTATTGCAGATGGGCGTTGAACCGCTGAGTACGGCATTTACGGGAGCAAAGCTGTATGCTATGACTTCGCGTCACAGTACACCGATTAAAGTATTTTTGCTCAACCAAAAATATGTGGCCGGCATTGGTAATATCTATGCGGATGAGGCGCTGTTTCTGGCGCGGATTCATCCGCGCCGCCGGGCAGACAGCTTGACCGAAAAAGAGTGTGCTTCTTTGCACAGGGCCATTCGAAAGGTGTTGCGGGACAGCTTGGAACGTGGTGGCACAAGCTTTAGGGATTATCGCAACGGGGAAGGCAAAGCGGGACATAATCAAGAGTATCTTGCTGTTTACGGCCGTGCCGGTAAACCTTGCGTACGATGCAAGCGCATATTGGAAGACACTGTATTGGGCGGTCGTCATACAGTGTATTGTTCACATTGCCAAAAATAAAGAATCGAGGAACAGGTATGTATAAAATCGGATTAACCGGCGGCATCGCTTCTGGGAAAAGCACAGTTGTTAATTGGCTTTTACGGCATGGTGCGGTAGCCATCGATGCGGATTTGGTAGCGAGAGAAGTGGTGGAACCCGGTACGCCGGGGCTGGCAGCCTTGCGCGACGCATTCGGAGATGATATAGTAACAACGGACGGAACGCTGGATAGAGCGGCCCTCGGTGCTATCGTATTTACCGATGAAGCAAAGCGCAAACAGCTGAATGCATTGTTGCATGGTTTTATCAAAGAGGCGATTGATGCAAAAGCAAAGCAACTGGAGGCTCAAGGCTATGCGGCGGCTATTTATGATATTCCGCTTTTAATCGAAACGGAATGGTATAAAGACATGGATGAAGTATGGCTGGTTTATGTATCGCCGGAAACGCAGCTGCATCGCTTGATGGAGCGCAACGGCTATTCGGAGGAAGAAGCAAGTCACCGAATCGCCAGTCAAATGTCATTCGATGAGAAGCGTCCGTACAGTGATCAGATTATCGATAATAACGGTACACCGGAAGAATTAGAACAGAAGTTACGTGTATTATGGAATGGAAAGAAACATCTTTTTGCGTTACAGGCGCGGTAAAGGAGGGACACGGTGCGAGGTAAGACCTTTTTGGCTTGGACAGCCATTATTGTAGGACTGTATTATTACAGCTATGGCATGCCATGTTTGGCAAGGCTTTACGCGTATCCTTTCGATCACAGAGAAATCGTAGTGACGGCAGCACAGGAAAATAAGGTATCGCCGTCATTAGTAGCCGGTGTGATATTGGCAGAAAGTAAGTTCAAAGAAGATGCCAAGTCGGCTCCGGGCGCTATGGGGCTTATGCAACTCATGCCGGATACGGCGCATTGGATTGCGGAACAACTGAATCAGCCCAAGATGACTGATGAAGATATTAAGGAACCGGCTACCAATATTAAACTGGGAACATGGTATTTAGCATATCTGTTGGATGAGTTTAAAGGCAATGAAATTTTAGCCTTGGCTGCGTACAATGCCGGTCGCGGTCACGTGGAAGAATGGATGAAGGAATACGGTTGGGACGATAGCTTTAATGATATTGATGCGATTCCTTTCGGAGAAACGCGCAATTATGTACGCAGTGTACTGGCCAACCAAAAACGATACACCGAGTTGTATGAAGATGTAACTGATGGCAAGTAGAGAGGTAGGTAACAGTGGAAAAAATTATTGAAGCATGCAAAGACCTGGATTTTTCCTGGTTGCCACCGACAATTGCGGATTTTACGCTTACTGTCGAATGCACGGCGGATGATGCGGGCTATCATCTCTTCTCTTATGAAAATGACAAGGGATGGCGATGGGAAGCCTTGTACGATAAGGAAGTCGAGGATTATACCGTGCATGTACGCATGCCGTTATTTGAGTTTACTGACATTAGCTTTGTCCGCGAAGAGGTAACATCCTATTGGGATGGCATGAAAGCGCGTTGTGTAGAGGGATTGACGTCGTTGCTGATCACTCCGGAAAAAGGATTTACCTACGCGTATAAGAACAAACAATTACCTACTTGGAAGTATGAAGACATATTACCGCCGAGCATCGGTGAATTTGTAAGGGACATTACGCCGGATAAAGCGATACGCATGATCAACGGCTCCTATATTATCTGTGAGTATTGTCGTCCCGACGATCGGTCCGGCTTATTATTGTTTTACAATGTGCTGCGCGATGAATTTTTCGCAGAGCTGCGACGACATAACTTCCCGGAAATCAGCCATCGCTTAGATGCGAAGACACTTCCAAAGCTGGAGCAGGTGCTTCGCGAGCATTTGGAAGATATCTTGACGGACTTGGCAGGACGCCTGTAATCACTTTTACGAAATGACTTTATCACCGTTTCACATGCATGCGGATACAAGGTCGGTTAATGAACATGAGCGATGTACATTTTATTTGCGCATCTATGTGTTTGATGATATAATGTTACATGACTTTTATATAAACTGTTAAAAGAGTGGGCTTTGGCTCACTCTTTAATTTATACTGACGAGAGTTAACCATCGCAGCATAGATAGAAAACTATATAAAGGAGGCGACAGCGATGAAACGAGAAGCAGTAGAAGAGTTGGTTACTTCGATTGTGGAGACCATTATTGCAGATACCGATATGGAGCTGGTCGACGTAGAATACGTGCGTGAGCGCGACTGGTACTTACGGGTATATCTCGATAAGCAAGGCGGCGTTGATTTGGACGACTGCCAAATGGTCAGCGAAAAGTTAAGCGAAGTATTGGATAAGAAGGATCCGATTAAGGAAAATTATTTATTGGAAGTATCTTCGCCGGGACTTGATCGCGTATTGAAGAAAGAAAAGGACTTTATCCGTTACAAAGGCAGTAAGGTAGATGTCCAGCTCTTTAAACCGGTAAATGGCAGCAAACAATTTACCGGTGAACTCGGTGATTATACTGATACAACCATTACTATTATTACCGAAAAGGAAACGATGACGTTGGAACGCAGCGCCATTGCTCAGATTCGACTTCATTTTGAATTTTAATGAAGTGAATCACATAACAACTGAAGAATAATTATTGGAGGAATAGACAGTGAGTCAAGAATTAGTACAAGCGGTTTCGGTGTTAACAAAGAATAAAGGATTGGCACCGGAGGTTATCTTTGAATCTTTGGAGGTTGCTTTATTGCAAGCGTATCGCAAAGAGCCGGGATTTAACCCCGAAGCTTATGTAGAAATTAATCGCGAAACCGGTGACTATCGTGTGCTGGCTAAAAAACAGGTTGTGGAAGACGTTACCGATGATGCCACACAAATCAGTCTTGATGATGCACGGATGCAGGATTTGCGGTACGAAGTCGGCGATATCGTAGCTGTTAACGTAACGCCGTCGAATTTTGGACGCAGTGCGGCCCATACGGCAAAGCAAATGCTTACGCAGCGTCTTAAAGAAGCAGAGCGCAGCATTGTATACGAAGAATACTTCAGCCGCGAAGGCGATATCATTACCGGCGTTATCGAACGCGTGGAAGGTCGTAATGCGTTCATCAACTTGGGAAAAACGGAAGCTATTTTGCCTCCGGCAGAACAAATTCCCGGAGAATCCTATCAGGTCGGCGATCGCTTGAAATGCTATATTGTGGAAGTAAAGAAAACCACCAAAGGTCCTCAGATTATGATTTCCCGTACCCATCCGGGATTATTAAAGCGCTTGTTTGAATTGGAAGTTCCGGAAATTAAGGAAGGCGTTATCGAGTTAAAATCGGTGGCACGTGAACCGGGCATGCGCTCTAAAATTGCCGTGTTCTCTCGCGACGAAACCATCGATGCCGTAGGTGCTTGCGTAGGACCGCGTGGTCAGCGTGTACAGAACATCGTTGATGAATTGCAGGATGAAAAAATCGATATTGTAAAATGGGACGAAGATCCGGCGGTATACATTGCTAATTCATTGAGTCCGGCGAAGGTAATTTCCGTTACCGTTCAGGAAGACGAAAAAGCATCCCGTGTTGTTGTACCGGATTATCAGTTGTCCTTGGCTATCGGTAAAGCCGGTCAAAATGCACGTTTGGCCGCTAAACTGACAAACTGGAAAATCGATATTAAGAGTGAATCACAGGCTGAAGAAGCAGATGATGCTGTAAGTGCAGCCGATGATTCTGTTGTAGAATCCACAGGAGATGCGGAATGAAAAAGAAAACCCCGCCCATGCGTGTTTGCGTAGGCTGTGGTGAGCTTCGCCCCAAAAAGGAGTTGCTCAGAATCGTGTGCTCGCCGGAAGGAGAGATTTCCTTGGATCGTACCGGAAAAGCCGCCGGTCGCGGTGCATATATCGAACCGAAGGAGTCTTGCTTCGAAGAGGCATACAAGGCAAAACGTTTGGAGCGTTCATTGAAAAAAAGTGTGTCCGCCGAAGTTTATGCGGCACTGAAGGATGCATTATTACATGAATGAGCAGAAAATTAAAAATCTTCTCGGCTTGGCACAGCGTGCGGGCAAGTTGATTTCCGGAGACTTTGCCGTTGAAAAAGCCGTGAAACGCGGTGGCGCACCGTTGGTAATTTTAGCAATGGATTGCGCTGTAAATAATACAAAAAAATATACTCAAATGGCCGAAACTCATGGAGTTCCGTTGCGTACATTATTGACGAAGGAGGAACTGGGACAGGCTATTGGAAAAGAATTGCGTGCAGTAGTTTTGGTAAATGATAGCGGATTTGCCAAGGCGCTGTTAGCTGAAATAGATCAGTAATGACTCAAGGGGGTATGCAGATGTCCAAAAAAAGAATTTATGAAGTAGCAAAAGAATTGGGCGTAAAAAATCAGCAGGTTATCGATGTGCTGCAAAAACATAATATTGAGGCCAAAAATAATTTTAATGCCATTGACGAAAAAGCTATTGACATTGTAAAAAAAGCATTGAAAGGTAACGATAAGCCGAAGGCTAAGACGGAACAGAGCGGACACCAGGATAAAGGCGGACACGCAGCGCAGAACAATCGCGCACATGACACGCGTGCAAACGAAGACCGCAACCACGATAACCGCAATAACGGCGGTAAACAGAATCATCGCAAGCAGTCTGAAAAGCAGGAGGCCCGTCATAATGATCGTCATGAAAAACGCGATAATAATCGCGATGGCAATCGCAAGCACGACAATGCGAAAAACGATGGCCGCCATGGTAACGGTCATGACAATAACCGCAGCAATGATTCTAATCGCGGCAACGATACTAATCGCAATGAACGAAACGATCGCCGCAATAAACGCGGTGATAATCATGGCGATGACCGTCGTGGTAAAAACGATAATCGCAACGATCGTCGCAATAAAAAAGATAAAAAGAACAGACGTGACGGCAATCGTCCGCAATCCCTCTTGTCCACATCCTTAGCAAAAAGCAAGAATAAGGTAAAACAGCGTAACGAACAGAATCGTCAGCACAAGGAAGAAGAAAAACGCCGCGCTGAAGCAGCCATTGCGACAGCCATCGAATTAGACGGCCCGCTTACTGTAAAAGAGTTGGCAGATAAAATGGGGCGTGAAGTCAGCGAAATTATTAAAAAGTTGATGTTCCTCGGCGTTATGGCTACGATTAATCAGGAAATCGATGTTGATACGGCAACTATCGTAGCAGAAGACTTTGGTGTGGAAGTAACCGAAGTGGAACCGGCAGAAGATCCTACAGAAATCAAGGAAATCGAGGATGCGCCGGAAACATTGCAGCCGCGCCCGCCGGTTGTTACTATCATGGGGCATGTTGACCATGGTAAAACTTCGTTGTTGGACGTAATTCGTCAGACCAATGTAACAGCCCATGAAGCCGGCGGTATTACGCAGCACATCGGTGCGTACATGGTACGTTACAAAGGAAATAAGATTACCTTCTTGGATACCCCGGGTCATGAAGCCTTTACCGCTATGCGTCTGCGCGGTGCACAGTCGACGGATATTGCCGTTCTCGTCGTTGCTGCCGATGACGGTGTTATGCCACAGACAATCGAAGCTATCAACCATGCTAAATCTGCTAATGTGCCGGTATTGGTAGCCATTAACAAGATGGATAAGCCGGGGGCAAATCTGGATCATGTAAAACAACAGTTAGCCGAACATGGCTTATTGCCGGAAGAATGGGGCGGCGATACAATCATGGTTCCCGTATCCGCTAAGAAACGTCAGGGTATTGATGACTTGTTGGAAAATATCTTGCTCGTAGCAGAAGTTATGGAACTGAAGGCCAATCCGAATCGCCATGCGCAAGGCGTTGTTATCGAAGCAAAACTCGATAAAGGACGTGGTCCGGTATGTACCGTACTCGTACAGAAGGGGACACTTCGCGTAGGCGATACCATTATCGCAGGTACCGCTTTCGGTAAAGTGCGTGCCATGACTAACGAACGAGGCGAAAAGGTAAAAGCAGCCCGTCCGTCTATGCCGGTGGAAGTTCTCGGTTTGTCCGATGTACCGCAGGCAGGGGAAATTATGGACGCTGTCGATGATAACGAAGCACGTACCATTGCGGAAAAACGTATTGAAAAACAGCGTGTATCCGAAATGCAGAAAACTCACAAGGTTACCTTGGATGATATCTTCAATCAGATTCAGCAAGGCGAGTTGAAGGATTTAAATATTATTATTAAAGCGGACGTACAGGGTTCCGTAGAAGCATTGCGTCAATCGCTAGAAGCAATTAAGAATCCGGAAGTACGCATCGTGATTGTTCATGCCGCTGTTGGTGCCATCAATGAATCCGACGTTATGCTGGCATCGGCATCCAATGCGATTATCATTGGCTTTAACGTACGCCCGGATGCATTGGTTCGTAAGGCAGCGGAAAAAGAAAATGTGGATCTTCGCACCTATCGCGTTATTTACGATGCTATCAATGACGTAGAAAACGCCATGCGCGGTATGTTGACTCCGGAATTTAAAGAAGTAATTTTAGGTCGTGCCGAAGTACGCCAGGTTATTTCTACGCCGAAGGCAATCGTAGCCGGTTCCTATGTAACGGAAGGTAAGATTACTAATAATTCGGAAATTCGCTTGATTCGTGACGGTATTGTTGTTCACGAAGGCAAGGTTGATTCGTTGCGCCGCTTTAAGGATGAAGTGAAAGAAGTAAAGAGCAGCTTTGAATGCGGTATTTCCATTGAAAAATATCGCGATATTAAGGAAGGCGACGTTATTGAAGCCTATGTTATGGAAGAAATTACGCCGCAGCTATAATCGCTCTCAACAGGAGGTGTGACTATGAGTGACGTACGAGTTCGTAAATTACAGGAATTCATCAAGCAGGAAGTCAGCAATATGTTGATGCGCGGTCTTAAGGATCCGCGTATCGGCTTTGTGACGGTAACCGATGTGGAAGTCACCGGTGATTTGCGACAAGCCACGATTTATGTAAGCCTATTCGGTTCGGACGAAGAAAAGAAGGCGTCCTTGCAGGCATTGAAGCATGCAGCCGGTCATGTGCGTTCCGAACTGGGAAAGGTACTCCGCTTGCGTTATACGCCGGAGATTGCATTTGCCAATGATACCTCATTGGATTACAGCATGCATATTGAGTCACTGTTAAATGATATAAAGAAGGATGAGAAGAACCATGGAGATGCTTAACATTGATAGCCTGAAAGCTGTCATCGATGATGCTCAATCCATTGTTCTTACGGTGCACGTCAATCCCGACGGCGATGCCATAGGATCTATGCTCGGCATGTATGAAGCATTGCTACAGCAAGGCAAGAATGTGCAGATGGTAGTGGACAGCCCGGTACCGCATAAGTTTTCCTTTTTGAAGTATGCGGATCGGGTTCAGCTGCCGGAGGCACTACAATCGTTGGAGCAACCGGATATATTGCTCGTACTAGATGCCAGTACGTTTGAACGCATCGGCAAAGTAGGCGAATTATGTAAGGCACCGATTTACAATATCGACCATCATATTTCCAATACTAAGTTTGCCGCAGGGCTTTACTTGGTGCCGGAATTTGCGGCAACCGGTGAAATCGTTGCCCATTTGTGTGAGCAGTGGCATTGGCCGATCACCCCTTCTATGGCGGATGCTCTGTATTTGGGCATTGCTACGGATTGCGGATTCTTCAAATTCAGCAACACCACGGAGCATACCTTGAGAATGGCAGCCTTGTGCGTGCAGTGCGGGGCAAGACCGCAGGTAGTTTCGGAGCATGTGGAATTGACATCTATGAACCGTTTGGCTATTATGCGAAAAGCACTGGCCAATGTGGAATTTCCTCATGATGGTCGCGTAGGTATTATTGCGTTGGATGAAGAGCTGATGGCCTTAGCCGGTGATGATACAGACGGTTATGTTGATTTGGTACGCAATGTCGAAGGCGTTGATATAGCTGTGCTTCTTAAAGCGGTAGGTCCGAAGACGACGCGGGTAAGTCTGCGTTCAAAGGCAACCGACGTGAATCAAATTGCCGGACATTTCGGCGGTGGCGGACATATTCGGGCAGCCGGTTGTACTATACAGTTACCATTGGAAGTGGCAAAAACAGAATTACTCAAGGAGCTGCCCTAATGGATGGCGTTTTTGCATTTCTCAAACCGCCGGGGATAACGAGCCATGATGCAGTAGGTATATGCCGACGATTGTTACACGAAAGGCGCATCGGTCATAGCGGTACGCTAGATCCCTTAGCCTATGGTGTGTTACCTATCTTTGTCGGTAGGGCAACGCGGCTTATCGAATATACCGGTCACGAAACAAAAACATATGTGGCAGAAGGCCAATTTGGTTTTAGTACGGATACGGAAGACAGTACCGGACACATACTTACATCGGTAGCATCAAGCGATGCGGAACCGACAGCGAAGGAGCTGGCACATGTGTTATCAACGTTTGTCGGTGAACAAATGCAGCGACCGTCTAAGTATTCGGCTATAAAAATTAATGGGAAGCGCGCATACGAGTTGGCTCGTGCCGGTGAAGAGTTTGTATTGCCGGAGCGACCGATTACCATTTACGATTGCAAGCTTTTGGCATACAAGTATCCCTTTTTCACTATACGGGTCCACTGTTCGTCAGGCACCTATATTCGAGCCTTGATTCGCGATATAGCGAACGCCGTCGGAATCCCGGCTACGATGACACAGCTGGCACGTACGCAAGTGGGAACAATGCGAATTGCCGATGCGGTTACGGCGGAAGAGTTAGCCGTGTCCGGTGAAGCGCTGCTGCAACCGGTGGATACGGCATTGCAGCATATGCCAGCGGTAAGACTTAGCGAAAAAGAACGCTTGGCATTACTACAAGGTAAGCAGTTGCGCTTGCCGCTGCTTGCCGCTGATGAGGTTGTATCCGGACAGCTGTATCGGGCTTATGGCGAACGCGGATTTATGGGAATTGCCAAGGGGATAGACGGGGCATTGAAAGCGGAGAAAAATATATTTTTGGAATAAGGATGTAGTATGAAGATTTTAACCTCTTTTGACGAGTTACGTACTATACAAGCCAATATTGTATATGCTTTGGGAACATTTGACGGTATTCATTTGGGGCATCAAACCGTTATCGGACGAGCCGTAGACATGGCTCACACATGTGAGGCGGTTACGGTGGTTGTTACCTTTGATGCACATCCATTGTCTATATTGGCACCGCAAAAAGTGCCGCCGCAGCTGTTACAGCGCGAGCATCGCCCGGAGATATTGGAAGCCTTGGGTGTTGACTATATGCTGGAGCTGCCGATGAATGCTGATTTACTGTCAATTGCGGCATCGGACTTTTTGGTGTACTTAACGCAAGGGGTGACGGTACGAGGCATTGTAGTCGGTGAAAACTTTACCTTTGGCAAAGGCGGTATCGGTACACCGGCGTTAATTCGGGATACATTGGAGCCAAAGGGCATCAATGTTACAGTTATGCGATTGGAAGGTCACGAAGCAGTACCGGGACACGTATCCAGCACGTATATTCGCGGTGCCATTGCGCGAGGCGATGTTGCCTTGGTTCGCACATTGTTAGGACGGGCGTATCGCTTTACCGGTACGGTGATTATGGGAGATCAGCGAGGACGAACCTTAGGCTTTCCTACATTGAATTTCCTGTTTCCCAAGGAGATGGCCTTGCCGGCAGACGGTGTGTATGTCAATCGAGTGTGCATTGACGGTGAATGGTTCGGCGGCGTAGGTAACATGGGTGACAATCCTACCTTTGCCAATCAATATCATCGCTTTGAAGTGCATCTGTTTGATTTTGATCGCGATGTGTACGGTGCGACGGCAACGGTAGAGTTTTTGCAGTTTTTACGGGGAGAAGTAAAATTCTCTTCTTTGGACGAGCTTATTACACAGATGAAGATCGATGAGCAGCAAGCACGAGACTATCTCGCAAGCATGGACTAATTACATATGAATGATGAAATCGCTTTTACAAACGTATTCATCGTAGGCAGACGTTGCCAATGATGGATACCTTTTAAAAGCGATTTTTTTTGTGCCGTCATGCCGGAGAAGGCACCGATGAATTGTCTGTTTAGAATAGACTGATGTGTTTATTTTTATTGACTTTTCTTCTATAGAATAGTACTATAGTAACATCACAGATGAAATAGGAGGTTCTAACCATGGCTATACGTTATTCAGACCCGGTTAACGCGATTAAACATTCCGATACCGGAGATATCTTAAAATTGATTGCACAACCGGATATGATTTCCTTTGCCGGCGGTCTTCCGGCAGAAGAATTATTTCCCGCAGAAGAAATTGCAAAGGCTACGGAAATCGTATTGAAGAATACACCCGGTAAGGCCTTGCAATACGGTCCGTCTCTCGGTTACGATCCGCTTCGTGAAAGCATTGCGAAGCGCATGAATCGCATGGTTAAAACAAATTATACGAAGGACAATGTGTTGGTAACCTGCGGCTCTCAGCAGGGGCTTGACCTGTTGTGTCGTCTATTCTGCAACAAAGGTGACACGGTACTGGTAGAGAAGCCATCCTATTTGGGAGCGATTACGGCTTTTAATTTAAGTCAGGTTAATTACGTAGAAATTCCCGGCGATGGCAAAGGGATGATTATCGAAGAACTGGAAAAGGCTCTTAAGGAAAATGAAGTGCGCCTTATCTATGTAGTTACCGATTTCCAAAACCCAACAGGCATTACTTGGACGCGCGAACGTCGCGAGCAGTTCATGGAAGTGGTTGATCGTTATGAAGTTCCGGTTATCGAAGACAATCCGTATGGCGAACTTCGTTACGAAGGCGAGTTCTTACCGTCGTTGACTACATTCGACAAGAAGGGCCTCGTATGTTCCTTGGGAACGTTCTCCAAAACCTTTGCACCGGGCATGCGTCTCGGCTGGATTGCAGCGAACACTACGTTTATCGAAAAATGCGATTTGTTGAAACAGAACATGGACCTTTCCACATCACCGTTCTCGCAGCATGTGTGTGAAGCATGGCTGGATAATTTTGACTTCGATGCGCATGTTACCAGCGTACGCGATTTATATCGCAGTCGTCGCGATGCGATGCTTAACGCTATGGATGAATTCTTCCCGAAAGAAGTAACCTATACACGTCCGGAAGGGGGACTCTTCATTTGGTGTACGTTGCCGGAGTATATGGTATCCCGCGATATTTTGAAACAGTGCATCGAAAAGAAAGTAGCCTTCGTACCGGGGGATCCGTTCTTTACATCGGAAGGCAACACAAACTTCCTGCGCTTGAATTACTCCTGTAATGACGAAGAAATAATTCGCACCGGTATTCAACGCATCGCCGAAGTATTGAAAGCAAATTTAAAATAAGTTTGCTTATCGCTTCACTCCGTTGATAGATAGCACTTTGTTTCTGTTATCGTTATTAACGGTCTTGACGGGTTAGCATTAATGGTGTTAACAGTTAGCATTAATGGTGTTAACAGTTAGCATTACTAGTGTTAACGGTTAGCGTTCGATTCCGTTGTTTTCGTTACGAGTACATAAGGGGCAGTGCCATGCCAATGAGGCTTTGCGGCACTGCCCCTTTAGTGTGTATAAAAAATATGATATGATACATAGGGTAGAGTAGCATCGTCAACTACTACAATTTAACAGATAAGAGGATTGACATATGAATTTAGAAGAAACACGTAAACAAATAGATGAATTAGATCAGATATTGGTAGAGACCTTTGAAAAACGGTTGGCCGCGGTTTTGAATATTGCCAAAATTAAAGAAGCGGAAAATATTAAAATTTACGATCCGGAACGAGAAACCAAGGTATTGGAAAAAGGCTTGGCCTATGTAAACGATCCGTCGTTGCGCGATTATGTAAAACGCTTCCTCAATGATGTGATGGCCGTAAGCCGCAGCTATCAAAAGGATCATATTCAGCAGCACATTTTCCTGGTAGGTATGCCCGGTGCCGGCAAGACGACAGTAGGCAAAGCCTTGGCACAGCGTCAGGATATGGATTTCTACGATGTGGATGCATTGATTCAGGAAAAGACGGGCAAGTCCATTCAGAATGTTATTATCTATGAAGGGGAAGAAGCCTTCCGCGAATTGGAATACGAAGTAATCAGCGATATCGTTACCAATAAAAAGCCCAGTGTTGTGGCTACCGGCGGTGGTACGGTACTGTCAGAAAAAACGGTTAAATTAATGCGCGACTCCGGCTTTGTGGTATTTATCCATCGCGATGTAACACGTATCTTGGATGATTTGGATATGGAAATCAGACCGCTTTTGAAGGAAAGCATCGAATACATTTTCCGTCTTTACGAAGAACGGTACCCGTTATATGAAAAGGTTTGCCATGTGAAAATTCAAAATGCGTCCAGCATTGGCGATGCGGTAAATGAAATTATCGATGCCTTGCCGAATGTAGAACGCTGATGGAAACGATTCGAGGAACGGTGCAGCGACTTATTTTTGCGAATGAGTCGAATTCGTATTGCGTTTTCTTGTTGTACGATTACAACGAAGAACGCATTACTTGTACCGGTAAATGTGAGGCCCCCAAGGAAGGGGACGAACTGGAACTGACGGGACGTTTTGTGGAGCATCCGAAATACGGCACACAGTTTGACGTGCGTACGTTGGAGAAATGTAAGCCCGATACAATAGGCGGTGCCAAACAATATTTAATGAATTTAGGCGTTAAGGGCTTCGGCGAAAAGTCGGCGGAGAAGGTTATTGCCTATTTTGAAGACGAGATTATCGATATTTTAAAATCCGATGATCCCAAAGAGCTGTTGGAAGTTCCCGGATTGCGTAAAAGCATTAAGGAAGACTTGTATCATACACTCATCGGGGAAGGGGCACTGCAGGAATTGAACCGTTTCCTGGAAGCCGGCGGGATCAGTGCCAAGTGGAGCCGTGATATTTACAATATTTACGGCGGAGCTGCCATTGATGTACTGCGGGATAATCCTTATACATTGCTGCATATTCCTGGCGGCCCTTCCTTTACGATGGCGGATACCTTAGCTTCGTCATTAGGTATCGAACCTGACGACCCGAATCGAATCGAAGCGGGACTTCGGGATTGCCTCACCGGCATCGGCGATAACGGACACAGCTGTTTGCCTGTGGATGTATTAATACAGAAAACCTTTGATCTGTTGCATGGCTGTGCCGATGAAATTGCCGCCGCCGTAGAAGAACAGCTGGAGTACGGACAGCTGGCAGCCACCGAACACGATGGCATTTTATATGTATATACGCCGGAGCTTTACATGGCGGAAACGGAATCGGTAGCGCTGACGCAGTTGTTGATGCAGGAACCGGTATTGACAGCGCTGGACACGGAAGCCTTTCTCGACGGATTTGAAGAACGATACAGCATACGCCTAGGCGATGAGCAGCGCGAAGCCATCGATATGGCACTGACGAATAAGGTGACGGTCATTACCGGCGGACCGGGTACGGGGAAGACGACAATCGTGAAAGCAATTGTGGAAGCTTTTCAGCAAACCAATCTTCAGCGCATTTTGTTATGTGCGCCTACGGGCCGTGCAGCGAAGCGCTTGACGGAAGCTACCGGTTTTGAAGCCACAACAATTCATCGCATGCTCATGCCGGTGGAAGGCAGCGATGCGTACGACTTTTCAAAAAACGAAGATGATCCGTTGGAAGCGGATGTAGTTATTGTCGATGAAGCCTCCATGCTGAACATTCAATTATATTACGCATTGGTAGCGGCTGTTCCGGCAACGGCCCATCTCGTTATTGTCGGCGATGTGGATCAATTACCGCCTATCGGAGCCGGCTTTGTCTTGCGGGATATGCTAAATGCAGAAACGATACCGTATACTAGGCTGGCACATATTTACCGCCAAGAAAAGGGCAATGCCATCGTAGAAAATGCGCATCGCATTAATGAGGGACAGATGCCGGTACTCAGCGGTGACGGCGACTTTACATTCATCGAGGTACACACGTTACGGGATATGATGTCCGCCATCATCAATGCCTATAACAGCTTGCGCGATGACGTAGAGGATGAGCTGGACATACAAATTCTATCTCCTATGCGCCGCAATGCTTACGGCAGTTTAAAAATTTCGCAAGCCGTACAACAGGCAGTGAACCCGCAAAGTCCTAAAAAAGCAGAGGTAGTTATCAATGGTATCACCTATCGCGTAGGGGACAAGGTTATCCAGGTACTCAACAACTACGAGTATGAAATTTTTAACGGTGAGATTGGAAGTATCTATGCTATTTCCAAGACACATATGGGAATTCGTTTTACCGATAAAGATGTATCGCTGCCTTTGGATGAGGCGGAGTCTATTATGCCTGCCTATGCGATTACGGTTCATAAAAGCCAGGGCAGTGAATATAGCGTCGTGATTATTCCTTTTATTCCGCCGTATGGTATTATGCTGCAACGCAGTCTCTTATATACAGCGGTAACAAGGGCGCGGCGTCGAGTGATTCTTATTGGGACGAAAAGTGCGGTGCAACGGGCAGTAGATACGGTGCGTGGCGATGAACGATATACATTATTTAAAGAACGTCTACAGGGGATGATAGAGTGATTGACTGGTTATTTGATTTTCTATATCCACCGCGTTGCCCGGGATGCGGACAAGCCGTACATGTAAATGGCGAGTGGTGCCGGGATTGTTACGAAGCGGTGGCCGAGATACGAGAAATCACCGGTTGCCCCGGACGCTTCGTGCAACATGTTTGGACGTTGAGTCATTACGATAAGGGTATGAAGCAGCTGCTACATGATGTAAAATTTAATAAAAAGAAGGAGCGATCCCGTGGGGCCGCTCCTTTTTTGTATTCGTTTTATCATGCTACGGCTACATGGCAATGGTTGCCGGACTATGTCATCCCCATTCCTGTCAGCGAGAGAAAGAGAGAGTTACGCGGTTATAATCAGGTGGATATATTATTTAAACCTTATATGTCTATGTTTTGCCAACGTGATATAGGAAAATGGCATTGGCTGGAGGCTCTGGTAAAGGTTGATTCCACGCGTCCCATGTGGGGACTGACGAAACGGGAACGACAGCTGAATACTAAGGGCGCATTCCTGCCTATAGCTGCGGTGAAACGAAGTCATATTCTAAACGGAAAATCCGTACTCCTCCTCGATGATATTTATACTACCGGAGCTACCGTCAGTGAAGCAGCAGACGTACTGGCGGCCATGGGTGCCGACTCTGTTAATGTACTCACATTAGCCAGCGGTCGTTAAGAAAAAAAGCACCACCATAACCGGTGATGCTTCTTATGATAAGATTTCGATGAAGGCACGAACCACATCGGGATCGAAATAAATCCCGGAGCCGCTGAATAATTCCTGTTTAACCGTTTTCCGTGTTTTGGACCACAACTCCGTAGACGGATTGATGGCGGAGTCGTAATAATCGGCGATGCCGATGATGCGAGCCCCTAACGGAATATTGGCACCGCGCAAATGCTTCGGATACCCGGAGCCATCCCAACGTTCATGGTGATAGCGAATATATGGCAGGATTTCTTGACAGCACGGATAATTTTCAATCATGTTAGCTCCGTTTACCGGATGCTGACGGAAACGAGACATTTCCTGACGATTGAAATAAGGTGCTTTCTTCAGTACCGAATTTGGCATCGTTAACAGTCCTACATCGTGGAGAAGTGCAGCGTGCTTGATCTGTATGATTTCATTTTGCGGTAAGCCCATCTTGGCAGCAATACTAACGGAGTAGTTAGCCACTTGAATGGAATGTGTATACAGCTCATGACTCTTCATTTGAATCATTTGTAATAGCTGAGCACTAATGGCCTCTAAGCTGT
This sequence comes from Veillonella magna, assembly GCF_959600285.1. Taxonomy (NCBI): domain Bacteria; kingdom Bacillati; phylum Bacillota; class Negativicutes; order Veillonellales; family Veillonellaceae; genus Veillonella; species Veillonella magna. The sequence goes on from NZ_CAUGKU010000002.1 coordinate 27,746, forward strand.
CTTCCTCCAGCTCATACAGTCCCGACGGCTGCATCAACGATAACATAAACATGAAAAAAAATCCCTTCCCTTTAAATATCCCCTAGTAGATATTTAGTGATTGTAAGATGAACAGAGTCAGCCTAACACTTGTGACTCGCAGTAAAAATATTATACAACATTTTACGCTCCTTGTGTATGTAGAGGGAAAGGCGACGTATCTCATCTTCTCATAGTACAAACGTATGATGTTATAAACAATATAGATAAAATAAGGCTTTTTAAGCTTTCTAACTTTTATGTATGAAAGTATCAATAGGAAATTTAAAAAGTGCTATGCGATTTCTCTATAGACAAAGAAGAGAGTCTTACCGTATAATCACAGTGTACGGGTCTGTGGTTGAAAGTCGAGGCCAGTCGCAGGCAAAACGATCCACGTAAGCAATGCAAAGTCGTTGTGAGCATGGTGCGGCTTAGAAGTAAGTCCTGCCGAAAAAATAATGTCGAGAGAGGTAGTAGTGGGGAGCCACGGGCTTAGGAGCGAACCCTCCAGCAGGCGAGTGTGGGGGCAAAGACCAGGTCAGCCGTACGATATAGTCATGATGAAGGAGAACATCTCCTTTCATTGTGGCTATTTTTTATTGCCTGTAACGATTCGGTTTTCGTTGTGCAGCAACACAAGGATGGTTTGCAGTGTAATAAAGAGAGGACGGTTTGTAGTGCAGTAATACAGAGATGATTTGCAGTGAAATAACGTATAACGGTTTGCAGTGTAACAAAGAGATGACGGTTTACAGTGTAATAACAGATTGACGTATATGAACTAATGGTGTGTAAAAATATTCGTAAAATTAAATAAAATATTCACGAACACTATTGACTACAGGGGAATCTGATTGTATAATTATTCCATCAAAATGAGATGCAAGGATGTATTTCCTAATGACGGTAATGAACGAATAGAGGGTAGAGAATAGATAGAAGATACATTGTATATACAGTAACTAAGCGATTCTTGGTACTGCTGCATATATGTGTAAGGGAAGGATCAAAAGTAGATTCACTATCGCAAGGATGCATCAAAATCAGTATAGTTATGCGAAAAGGATGAGGACAATGAATACACACATGTTAAAGAAATTAACCATTACAGCCGTAGCCACTTTGGCCATCGGTACTATGATTGCCGGATGCGGCAGCGACAATGATTCCAAACAAGCAGCCGCCGGGCAGAAGGTTATCCATGTCGGTACGAATGCAACGTTTGTACCTTTTGAATTCAAAGACGAAAAGACGCAGGACCTGAATGGTTTTGACATTGATATGATTAAAGCCGTAGCGCAGCATATGAATGCAAAGGTAGAATTTAAAAACGTATCCTTTGATGCGTTAATTCCGAGCTTAGGGAATAAGGACATCGACCTTGCCGCATCGGGAATGACCATTACGAAAGCGAGAGCAGAAAAAGTATTGTTCTCCTCGCCGTATTATGAATCGGGTCTCGGCGTAGTCGTACCGGCCAATGCCAATATCAACACCTTACAAGACTTGAACGGTAAAACCGTATCCGCCCAGATGGGAACCACCGGTGCGGACATGGCGAAAAAAATCGAAGGGGTAACGTTGAAACAATTCGATCACAGTAACGAAGCCCTTTTGGAATTAAAGAACGGCGGTGTTGTGGCAGCCGTTATCGACTTACCGGTAGCGCAGTACTATGTATCCAAGCATAAGGACGAAGGGTTCAAAGTAATTCCGTTCCCGAATACCAAGGAATACTTTGGCTTTGCTATGAACCAGAACAACAAGGAGTTACAAGCCGAAGTGAATAAGGCCTTGGCAGAAATGAAGAAGAGTGGCGAATTTAATACGATTTACAAAAAATGGTTTAATACCGATGCACCGGCTGACATGCCTACGGAATGGCAGGGTAACTAAGAAAGTAGTTGAATAATTTTTTGACATTTGCTATATTGTACTGGTGAATACATATGCGTCATCAGTGAATAACAGACGCGTTATCAAGTGTTGATTAAAGGAGAGAACACGATGAAGTGGAAAAAGGGAGCGGCCCTGTTACTGGGTGCAATGCTTACAGTAGGACTTATTGCCGGTTGCGGTAACTCGGCAGACAACGGTGGTAAAACAGACGGTAAAAAAGTAATTACCTTTGCTGCGGAAACTACATACCCGCCCTTTGAATATGCAGAAGGCGACAATTACAAAGGCTTCGATGTTGACCTTAGTAATGCATTGGCCAAGGAAATGGGTGCCGAAGCTAAATTCGTAAGCATGGGCTTTGATGCCTTGATTCCGGCATTGCAGGGTAAACAGATTGACGCCATTGCATCCGGCTTAGTTATCACTAAGGAACGGGAAGAAAAAATTGCTTTCACCGATCCGTACTACGAAGTATCCTTGACGATGGTTGTTCGTAAGGATGAAAATAATATTAAAAGCGAAGCAGACATTGCCGGTAAGACGGTAGCTGCGCAAATCGGTACGACTGGTGCTATGCTGGCCAAAGAAAAACCGGGTACTACGGTAAAAGAGTTTGATGCGATTCCGAACATGCTTCAGGATTTGCAAAACGGCAACGTACAAATCGTAATGTTGGACGAACCGGTAGCGCGTTACTATATCCAGAAGATGAATATGGACAACCTTAAAGTAGTCGACATCGGCTTGCAGCATCACAAAGTGGCCATCGGTCTTCGCAAAGACGACAAACAGCTGTTGGCTGATATGAACAAAGCATTGGCCAAGCTTAAAGAAAACGGTGAATACGACAAGTTGACAAAAAAATGGTTTGGTACCAGTAAATAAGCAAAACTAACGGCGCCGGGGCACATTGTGCCTCGGCCTGTTCGCTACTATGTGATTCTATGAGGTGATACATATGGATATGAAACAGTTATACAGCAAAGCAGCATCAAAACTGAAGCGATCGGAAATCGGTGAACTCAAAAGCCGTGCCGCAGGTAAGCCGGACATTCTCTCCTTAGCGGAAGGGGTTCCGGCGGCGGAACTGTTCCCAACGGAAGAAATTGCGAAAGCGGCTTATAAAATTATTTCCGAAGATGGAGCGCGCATCCTGCAATACGGTGATTGTCGCGGTGACAAAGGATTGCGTATACACATTGCGCATATTATGGAAAAATATAATATTCACGTGCGGCCGGATCAAGTACAAATTACCAGCGGATCCATGCAGTCGCTGGATTTATGTGCCCGTCTTTTCTTGGAAGAAGGGGACACGGTATTGGTAGAAGATCCTACCTTTATCGACGCCATGAATATTTTGGCCTTTGCCGGCGGTACCATTGAAGGCGTGCCTCTCGACGAAGAAGGCATGGACCTTGCCGTGTTGGAAGAGAAACTGCGCACCAATCCTCGCATTAAACTTATTTATATTATTCCGGATTACCAGAACCCAACGGGGCTGACCTGGACACAGGCACGGCGTAAAGCATTCATGGAATTGGTAGCGCAGTACAATGTAGTTGTCTTGGAAGATAATCCGTACGGCGAGCTTACCTATGGCGAAGCGTACCAACAAGCCGTTAAATCCTATGACACCAAGGACCAAGTTATCTTCATGGGAAGCCTGTCCAAAACCTTTAGCCCTGGTATTCGTATCGGTTGGTTGGCCGGAGAACAATCGGTTATTGATGCCTTAGAGCTAGTGAAAGAACACTGCGATTTGCACAGTTCGATTCCAGATCACAGCATTGCCGCTACCTACATGAATATTTATTCCTATGATGACCATGTGAAATACATGTGCGGCGTATACAAAAAACGGCGCGATGCCTTTGTTGAAGCGTTGCGTACCTACTTGCCGGACTTTACCTTTACCGTGCCTAAAGGGGGCTTTTTCCTGTGGCTTCGCATGCCGGCCGGCGTGGATTGCATGAAATTCTTTGACGCTTGTTTGGAAGAACAAGTTACCTGTGTGCCGGGGACACCGTTCTACACAAATAAGGATAACCATGAGTTTATGCGTCTGAACTTTACGGGGCTTAACGAAGAAGATTTGGTGCGTGCCGTACAGCGCATGGCTAAGGCGTATGCACATCTTGTATAAGTAGGGCCGGGGTTAATGCAGTTTGTATCAGCGGGGTCGGGGTTAATGCAGCTTGTATCAGCAGGACCGGGACTAGTATAGGGTTAAAATAAGCGCAGCCGGCTAGGAAACTATAATTTACAAATTTAATAGAGAATGAGCATTGACATTGTATAATAATGCAACTATAATTGTTTATACATATTAAGCTATTATTATACATTGTCAGTTGTCATCGATGATCGGATGCCGTTACAAGGCGTACGGATGATGGCAGAGCACACTGGAAAAGGGAAGGTAGAAACATGAGTTTTAATTGGAGCCTGATTTGGGACAATTTGCCTCTGTTATTGCAAGGGGCTGTCGTAACCATCCAGATTACGATTATGAGTGTAGGTTGCGGCTTTTTAATTGGTATGATTGCATCGCTGGCGAATATGTCGCGATTTAAACCGATTCGCCTGTTGGTAAAATGCTATGTGGAATTATTCCGCGGCACACCGCTGTTGGTACAAATCTTTATGATTTACTTTGCATTGCCGATGGTAATCGGGCATCGCATCGATCCGTACGTTGCAGCCGTTACGGCATGTAGTATTAACTCTGGTGCGTACGTATCCGAAATTTTCCGCGCCGGTATTCAATCCATCGATAAAGGTCAAATGGAAGCCGGTCGTTCCTTGGGGCTAACTTGGGGACAGACGATGCGTTATATCGTTATGCCGCAGGCATTTAAAGCCATCATCCCGCCGTTGGGAAATGAATTTATTGCCATGATGAAAGATACTTCCTTGGTATCCGTTATCGGCTTCGAAGAATTGACACGTCGCGGCCAGCTCATCATTGCTCGTACGTACGGCTCCTTTGAAATTTGGTCTGCCGTTGCTATTATTTACCTTATTATGACATTGAGTATTTCTCAGCTGGTAGGCTATCTGGAAAGGAGATATAAAATCAAATGATTCAGATGATCGATGTACATAAAAGCTTTGGCAAGCTGGAAGTGCTGAAAGGAATTAATTTAGATATCGAACAGGGGGAAGTAGTTGTTATCATCGGACCGTCCGGTTCCGGTAAAAGTACGGTGCTTCGCTGCATGAATTATTTGGAAGAACCAACCTCCGGCGATGTTATCGTTGATGGTATGAACCTTAATATTAAAGAAAATATTAATAACGTTCGTGCCGAAGTAGGTATGGTGTTCCAGCGATTTAACCTGTTCCCGCATATGACGGTATTGGATAACATTACCTTGGCGCCGCAAAAAATTCGTAAAGTATCCAAGGCAGAAGCGGAAGCAACCGCTATGGAACTTTTGAAAAAAGTAGGTTTGGCGGATAAAGCTAAGGCTTACCCGGAACAGCTGTCCGGCGGTCAGCAACAGCGTGTTGCCATTGCCCGCGCGTTGGCAATGAAGCCGAAGGTAATGCTTTTCGACGAACCTACATCCGCCCTTGATCCGGAAATGGTTCACGAAGTATTGGATGTTATGAAGAGCCTCGCCGAAGAAGGCATGACCATGGTTGTAGTTACACACGAAATGGGCTTTGCCAAAGAAGTAGGTACGCGCGTACTCTTTGTTGACGGCGGTCAGATTTTGGAATCCGGTTCGCCGGCGGATGTATTTGACAATCCGCAAAACGATAGAACAAAATTATTCTTATCGAAAATATTATAGGTGATTACTTTCTTAGCTATCACTGTTTGACGGTGTATAGTGATAGGGAAAAATAGATAGTTGCATATCCGTGTTTCCCTTATAGAATTTAATCAATGATAAAAAATCCTCTGCGTCAAATAGGAATTGATGCAGAGGATTTTGCTATTCAAGAATTTGAAAAAAGTCACGCTATTTTCTCATAATGGTAGTATAATTTTTTGATTATATACTGATAACGCATAATCATGTCCGCGATAGGTATAAATTTGTTGACACATGTACGCATGCGTGCTACTATGACCATAGGCATCGAGGATGCCGGTTGCTTGGACAGTTTAGGAGGAATTTGTATGCTTGGTAAAGTTAAGTGGTTCAGTGCAGAAAAAGGTTATGGTTTTATTGAAAGAGAAAATGGTGGCGATGTATTCGTGCATTATTCCGCTATCCAAGAAGACGGGTTCCGCTCCTTGGCTGAAGGTCAGGAAGTTGAGTTCGAAATCGTAGATGGCCCTCGTGGTCCCCAGGCGACTAACGTAGTAAAAGCATAATTGAACACTGAGAGCGATTGCTCTTTTAACGGGTCTCCGAAAGGAGGCCCGTTTTTTGTATGCAAATTTTCACTATCTATTTATTATAAAAGTGATATAATAATTAACTATGTTACAAAATAATTAAATTTACATTTTTGTTAAAAACATCGTAAGAAATTGTATGTTTATCTGAAGGTGTTGGCAACGAATACTGCTGTAAAGGAAAGAGGGGCATATCGTGTATAGGTACTGTGGGTCAGCATGAATATGAGTGAGTACGAAGGGCAACGATGAAATATAAGTGGCAATACAAAAGTGCAAGTGGCAATACAGAAGTACAAGTGGCAATACAGAAGTACAAGTGGTAATAAAGAAGTACAGTAGTAAGAAAGAAGTGTAAGTTGCAATAACGAAGTATGAACCGAAATGAGTCGGTATGAGTTTGGGATGATTGGTTATGTGTATAAGGAGGAATTAGTATGTCTTATATTAATGAAATTAATGGATTTCACAAGTGGGTACAAACACATCCGGAGCTTCCTACATCAGCGCGGATACTCTGGTTTACGTTGATGCATTACAATAACAGCTGTGGATGGAAGCGAGTATTTAATGTACCTATCAGTTTACTTATGGGGGATTCCGGTTTATCACGATCGTCAATTGTACGGGCACGCAAACTTCTTCAAGAGTCAGGACGTATTCGTTATACAACACGATCCGACATGAAAGCAACGGAATACGAATTACTGCCTATGAGTGAATTGCTACAGGCTATGATACCTATAATACACGGCGTGATACGGGACGTGACACAGGCTATGACACAGAGCGTGACACACTGCATGACACAGAACGTGACACACTGCATGACACAGTATATGACACATGGCATGACACAAAGGATGACACGGTCTATGATACACCGCATGATATAGTGTATGACAACACCTGTGACATAGCGCATGATACACAGGACGGACATATACCTAGACTAGACCGGACTAGACAAGATCAAACTAATACTATACAAGACACCAACACTAGACAAGATAATCAAACCAGACCAGACAGTCTTTCTGAATTTTCTTTTTCAGGGGGTGAAAAAAAAGAAAAAGAAAAAAAAGAAAATGCTTACCGTTCGGACAACGCTGATATGCATGGTAATATCGTGTATGATGATGAAATGCATGCTGGCACCATGTATGATGACACCATGTGTGACGATACCATGCATGACAATAACATGCATGATAACAAAGTGTATGATGACAACATGCATAACGACAACATGTGTGAAGAGAAAATAAAAGAAGAGGAATTTGTTCCGCCTACGGTAGAGATGGTAGAGGCGTATTGTAAGGAACGAGGCAATGTGATTGATCCGGAGATGTTTGTTGCCTATTACGACTCTATCGGATGGGTGCGAGGTAAATATCCTATGAAGGATTGGAAAGCAGCTGTACGGTCATGGGAAAAATACGATGCAGAGTATAGGGAGAATGGCTACTATTAAGAGAGCAAGAAAGAGTTAATCAAGGCGAGGGGATGCTTACGGGATAATCAGCGTGAGTAGTGAAGATGGCAGAAAAAAAGAGGGCTATCCATGGTATAGATACGCTATTGTATGAGCATATGGCATACCATGAGTAGCCCCTATAGGGAAATAGATTGGTTAATTCATCATCAATCTCTTTTACAAAGTCACCATGAATTACATGGGTATGTATATATTAACAGGTCTTTTACAAGCGATGTCCATATATCTCAGAGATCAGGTCTTGCGAATGACACTCTTACGATATATGGTCATCGCTTTCTTGCCTCTAGAGGGAGAGAGAAGAAAGTAGACTATCAGTACAAGAAATGCTCTTCGATAGACTGGGCTTTCGTTACTGATAGTCTACTTTCTTGGGAGTGTAAAATAATTTGTTTAGACAAGTTGTTGTAGAAATTTCAATTATCCCACCATAATCGGGTAAGAGGAATGTACGATTTTTTTCTTTCCAAGAAAATGTTAATCAAGGCGAGGGGAACTCAAGGAATAATAGATGAGGTGTGCTATAATAAAATGAAAATAGCATGAACTATAATTGAAGGACTCCAAGAGATAAGGTTCAATATATTTTGGATTGGTATAAACGTGCAAGGGAAGGTAGAACTTAAATGGCAGCAAAGAGTACAGCAGATATTGGTTTTGAAAAAGAGATTTGGGATGCAGCCTGTGTGTTGCGTGGTAACATTGGAGCTAGTATATAAATAGTAGAAGTCAAAATGAGAAATCCTACATACATGTATTGAAGTATAATAGATATAGATTATTCAGGAGGATTTCACAATGGCAAAACAACATGACAAACAATTTAAACTGGATGCGGTCCGGTATTATGAGGACCATCAAGACCTTCGAATGCGAGGATGTGCGCAAAATCTTGGAATTAGTTACAGCACATTAAGCAAATGGGTAAAGGAATTCAGAGAATCTGGAGATATTGTTGTTCGTGGTTCTGGTAATTATGCCTCAGATGAAGAAAAAGAAAATGCTCGACTCCGCCGCGAACTCCGTGATACTAAGGACGCACTTGATGTGTTAAAAAAAGCCATCGGCATTCTGGGAAAATAGCACGCTTTGGCGGAGAACTACAGAATATTTTACAAGAGCAGTTCAACCCAGATACACCTAATGCTGTTGGGTGTTCCGATATTACATATATTTGGACGGTCAACGGATTTGTATACTTGACGAGCATTATGGACTTGTACTCCCGCAAGATTGTCGCTTGGACTCTTTCCAAGCGACTTGATGTATCTTGTGTCGTCAAGACAATTACGAAAGCAAAAGAACGGCGAAACATTACGAGCCCACTACTTATTCATTCCGATCGCGGTAGCCAATACGTGGCAGATGAGTACAAGAAAGCAACGAAGAAAATGCAACGTAGTTATTCTAAAAAAGCGTATCCTTGGGATAATGCCTGCATTGAATCATTTCATGCCTTGATAAAACGAGAGTGGCTTAATCGTTTTAGAATTCATAATTTTCACGAGGCATACTGTTTGGTATTTGAGTACATAGAAGCCTTTTATAACACAGTGAGAACACATAGCCACTGCAACTTTCTTTCTCCTGATGAATTTGAACGATTGTATAAAGCGCGCTGTAAACACTCTAAATCACTTGCTAGCTGATGCAAAGGAGATATTTTCATTTTAGGTTGTACTAAATATTGACATAGGACCACTTTCAAAAAATGCAACGAATGGGTAAGTTAAAATAGTATTGACGGTTCTCAATTCCGGTGCTATATTTGAGTAAAGTGTAGTGCCGGAAAGGGGAATATGATATGTTCGGATTAATTAGAATGTTGGATGATTTGTTCTTTTTTATGATTCTTGGGGCAATCATCATGGCTTTTGTTACAGCATGGATTGCAAGCGGTAAGGGTAAGAATTATTTCTTGTGGTTGATTTATGGGTTTTTTCTGTTCCCATGGGCGTTCTTACATGCGCTGTTATCAAAGGATGAGCAAGAAATTACTCCTATTAAAGCATACGAGAAAGGACTTATTCAATGTCCGTCTTGTCTTGAATGGGTTAAGCTTGGAGCCAAGGTTTGTCGTTATTGTCATTCACCCATCCCTGAAAACACTGAAACACCCGAAGATAGGCTTCGGGCGAATGGCTACGGTGGAATTGTAGTCCCTAAGGAGCCAACCAAGAAACCGCAAGATAACCAACAATAATTACATACCAACAAGTATTAAACCGTAGGTTTTTATGCCTACGGTTTTTAATTTTGCATTTTTACATGACACTTTTCGCAATCTTAAACGAAATTTCAATCTATCGGAGATTCCGACAGGTTCGTACGAAAGGTAGTCGGCAGGTTACAAGAGAAATCCCGTATTATAAATTAGGTATGATTATCTCATTGGGCTACCGTATAAAGTCAATCATTGCAACCCATTTTAGACATTAAACCACTGAATTTTATTAATAGTTTCATAAAGGATAGCTTTCCATTTCTTTGTAATTCCATCCCTTCCGCAAATAAACAATTGAAATTATGCGCCTGTTTTGTTACTATATAAAATAGTTTTGAAAACCAAATATATTTTCTGTAAAGGTGTATATGTTGGTGGATCACGATTGGTATATATGAAGGTGATGGAATGAAGCAAATAAAAGGCTGCTTCTCATGTGACGAGTTTTTTGAAAAGAAGAAGAGTCAGTTAGTTAAGGAACCTACGGAATTGTTCTTGTATGATTGGGGGATATCGCTGGCGATAAACACTTACAGAGATGTTACGTCCGGAGCGTATTTTGTTGAACATGGCGATATGTTTAAAGAGAGGTTAGGAGAAAAGTTGGATGCCATGTACAGAGATAAGTTTGGCGAGGTAAGCGATATAGAGGAGTTGGATGATTTTCGCTCTTGCCCGGTAGTAGAACTTGAGTACCAATGGATACAGGAGTGTTCATCTGTACTTTCTGAGCTCTTTGCATTTATTAATAGTGACCATTTGTCAGTAGGGGGATTTATATTTTCTCCTAGGACGTTGCTTGATATGATTCGCTGTATATGTGAAGAAGTGAAAGCAAGTAACGACGGACAAATGGTCATGCAAGATGGCACGAAGGTAGACGCACGTACCTTGCATCAATGGTGGAGAGAAGGCTATCTGCTTGCCACCGGTGTTACTAGCGATGAACGACGCAAGGAATTGATAGATTTATATGAATTTGATCCCGATACATATAGTCCCAAACGTTTTGAAGCACTATGTGAAATTATGGAAAAACGCTCCACCTCTTTCACTAAAGAGATAGAAAATAAATACCGCCGAATGGACTTACAAGTATTGAAGACGTTTGCTAGAAAAGGAGACGTTGATTACTGTGATGGAGCCGAGTTTTTCTTATTAAGTGAAAAAGACCTCATGTAATGAGGTCTTTTTTTATCGTACCGTTAAAGCCATCGATGCGCAGAGCATGGTTAACCATAATGAACTGCAGTGAAAGGAATGTGAAAAGACAATCTGCTTTGGGCAAATGAAATGCATTCCTACTTGATGAAATTTTATTTTTACGTCATAATAGATTAGATACGAAGAATGTAACCGATTTTGCTAGACATACCGACTGATGAAATGAGGTGAGTGTATGGCGGTAGATTTTCATATGCATACAACGTACTCCGACGGAACCATGAGTCCGAAGGCGTTGGCGTCGTTGGCGCGTAAGCGACAGGTAACGACGATAGCCATCACGGATCATGATGAAATCGGCGGCGGTGTATGGTTACACGAGCATCCCGTAGACGGTGTGACAGTAGTGCCGGGCGTGGAGTTTAGCGCCACGTTTCACGGGAAGGATGTACATATATTAGGTTATGCGATTGATACCGCGAATAAGCGGCTTTTAGATTATATTCGTTTTTTTAAAGAAGAACGGCGAACACGTATTATTAAGATGATAACGAAGTGTCAGCAGGCAGGGTATGATGTGAGTGTGGAGGACCTTATGACAACCTGCGGCGAGCATGCGTCATACGGCCGTCCTCATTTGGCACGACTTCTCATCAGCAAGGGATATGTAACAGATATTAACGAGGCGTTTGCCACGGTGCTTCATCCTAAAAGTCCTTGCTATGTGCCGAAGTTCACCGCGCATCCCACGGATATTTTAGATATTATACGGGAGGCCGGCGGTATCGGCGTGCTTGCGCATCCAGTGTTGATTCGCAATGATGAGTATGTGACGGAACTACTGGACATGCCCTTTGACGGCATGGAGTGTTATCATCCGAAGCAGGATGAAGAAGCGACGGCCCGTTATCTGGCTATGGCAAAGGAACGGTCGCTACTCATTAGCGGCGGTTCGGACTTTCACGGCATTCCCAATCGCTATCCGTCTACATTAGGTGAATTTTTAATTACGCCGTCCATGGTGAGTGAATTTATGAGGGCCCTTGGCTTGCGGCCCGGAGTGTAGAGGTGTCCTATGGAAGTAATTGCATTTGTCGGCCCCAGCGGTACCGGTAAGAGTCACCGCGCATTGGTGGTAGCACACGAAAACAACGCACAATGTATTATTGATGACGGTATTTTAATTCATAACAATCGCATCGTAGCCGGGTTTTCCGCCAAGAAGGAGGAAAGCCGTTTGAAAGCGGTGCGCCGCGCTATTTTTCAGGATCCCGTACAGGTAAAGTCCGTGCAGGATCAGCTGCGCAAGATTAATCCCGAACGCATTATGATTTTGGGAACGTCGGAAAATATGGTGCGAAAGATTGCCAAAGCATTGGAGATTCCGGCACCGGCGCGATTTATTCACATAGAGGATGTGGCTTCGGCGCGGGATATTGAAAAGGCGCAGTATGCGCGGCTAAAGGAAGGTAAGCATATTATTCCGGTGCCGACCATGGAATTGAAGCCGCATTTTAAAGGGTATTTAATTGATCCCATCAAGTCGATTTGGCGACGGAAACGGGTGCATAAGAAGGGGGCCGAAGAGGATTTTGAAAAGTCTGTCATTCGCCCCGTTTTCAGTTATTACGGCAAGCTCACCTTTTCGGACAATGTCATCATGGCCTTGATTAAGAATAGTTTTAAAAAGGTACAAGGCATTGCGGGCGGTTCGGACATTAAGATTAAAAAGAGTAATAAAGGAACGAATGCCTTATTGCTCAACATGGATGTGTCCGTGTATTACGGGCGACCGGTTAAGGATATCATGGGCGAGCTTAACAAAGCGATTCGCAATGAAATCGAATACATTACCGGCATGTCTGTAGAGCGATTGTCGATAGTTGTTAAAGATATTAAGGATGCCAAGGCGTAACTTGGCGAATACGATAGAGTATAAAGGAGCGTATGCATGAAGCAGTATTATATTTATACGTACGGTTGTCAGATGAATGAAAGTGATTCGGAGCGCTTGGCGCATCAGTTGGAGACGGCAGGCTACACAGCGACGGATGCGGTAGAGGAGGCAGATTTGATCATCCTCAATACATGCTGTGTTCGTGAAACAGCAGAGAATAAAATTTACGGTCGCATCGGTGAGTTAAAGCATTTAAAAGAGAAGAATAAAGATCTCATCTTGGCCATCACCGGTTGCATGGCGCAGAAGAATCAGGCGGATATGTTCAAACGGGCACCGCACATCGATATCGTGTTGGGCACGCATAACATTCAGCATATTAACGAAATGATTGCGGAAGTGCAGCGTACGCATACGCATCAGCTCAATGTGGACATGGATAACACCGTATTGCCGGAGTTAGAAGCAAAGCCAAACGGTACGTTCTTTGCGTGGGTACCGATTATGAACGGCTGCAATAAGTTTTGTACGTACTGCATCGTGCCGCATGTGCGCGGTCGTGAAATCAGCCGCCCCGTGTCGGCCATCGTTGAAGATGTACGTAAGTTAGGTGCGCAAGGGTATAAGGAAGTTACATTGCTCGGACAGAATGTCAATTCCTACGGTCTCGATTTTAAAGACGGCACGCATTTCGGTACGCTTATTGATGCACTGGATGGGATTCCGGGGATTGAACGCATTCGGTATATGACGAGTCATCCGCAGGATATGAATAAGGAAATGATTGATGCGTTGGGACGTTCTTCCAATGTGGTAACACAGCTGCATTTGCCGGTACAGTCCGGGTCCGACCGCATTTTGCACAAGATGAATCGCCATTATACAGTGGAGCATTACAAGGGCTTAGTGGCTTACTGCCGCAAGATGATTCCCGGTCTGACGTTGACGACGGATATTATTGTAGGCTTCCCGGGAGAAACGGAAGAGGATTTCGAAGCAACGGTGCAACTCTTAAAAGATGTGCGCTACGATATGGCGTATACGTTTATTTTCTCGAAGCGCTCCGGTACGCCGGCGGCTACCATGGAGGATCAGGTGCCGGAGGAAGTAAAGCGTGTACGTTTGCAAAAGCTCATGGATGTGCAAAACGAAATTTCCTTAGCGCTTAATAAGGAAATGGAAGGGCATGTGTACGACATTATTATAGAAGGCCCGAGCCGTACGGACGAAACTATGTGGTTCGGTCGTACCTCCGGCAATAAGATGGTACTGTTCCCGCGGGAAGATCGCTTACATGTAGGTGATACGGTGCAGGCACGCATTACGAAGGGACAGACCTGGGTGCTTTACGGAGAGATTCTGTAATCGGCGCTGCTAGTTGAATGCACTGCATGGCATCTGCTTATAACGGCGGGGCTATGTGGTGCATAGGCATATATCATTGATGAGAGGGACGGTAATGGCGAAAAAGCAAACGCCCATGATGGAGCAGTATTTCAGCATTAAGGATCAATATCCCAATGAATTGTTGTTCTATCGGTTAGGCGATTTTTACGAATTGTTTTACGACGATGCCATTACGGCATCACGAGAATTAAATATAACCTTAACCGGACGCAACTCCGGGGAAAGCGATAAGGCGCCTATGTGCGGTGTACCGTATCATGCGGCGGAAAGCTACATTGAGAAGCTGATTCAAAAAGGCTACAAGGTAGCGATTTGCGAACAGGTGGAGGATCCTAAGGCGGCGAAGGGCATTGTGAAGCGCGATGTGATTCGCGTGGTTACGCCGGGGACGCTTATGACGGAGAACGGTACGGATTCGCGGGAAAATAATTTCTTAGCCTTGTTCTATCGCACGAAGGAAGCCTTTGTACAACTATACAGTGACATCAGCACAGGGGAAATCATTTGGGATCGCCTGGCAGATACGGACGATCGGATGGGACCGGTGCTGGATGCGCTGTCCATGTATCGCCCGTCGGAGTTGGTGTTGGCCGGAGAGACGACATTGACGAAGGACATGTCCGGATTTATCAGCAATCAGTTTTCCCGTTTGGTGGAATCTCCGTTTCACCCGGATGTGGATGTGGACGCGCTGCGCAGTACGGCGCGAGCCCAGTTTGTCGATATCGGCTTGGTTGAGGAAGATGTACTGGAAGCACTGGGGTATTTGCTGTTGTATTATCAGTCGGTGATCAAGGCGGATATTTCCCATATTAACTATGTGCATCAGCGGAGCCTGGGGGATCGGATGATACTCGATACATCCTGTCTTCGCCATTTGGAGGTTACTCACAATTTGCGCGACGGCGGCACTAAGGGCACGCTGCTGAGCATATTGGATCGTACGCTTACACCTATGGGGGCACGCCTGTTAAAGCAATGGGTGGAAAGCCCGCTTATGGATGTATATCACATACAGCGTCGTCAAAATGCTATTGCGGAATTGGTGGCAAAGCCGGCGCTGCGTGACGGTATTCGGGATACATTGCGAACGGTCTTTGATTTCGAGCGCATCCTAAGTCGTGTGGAAACAGGCTCCGTATCGCCGCGCGATTTTACATCGCTACGCGAATCATTGCGGACATTGCCGGCTTTGCGAGGGCTTACGGAGGACTTTGAAGCATCGGCCCTACAAGAGGTGGCTTCACGTATTGATACGCACGATGCTGTGTATGAATTGTTGGCTACGGCTATTGCCGATCAGCCGGCACTTACCTTAAAGGACGGACGCGTGATTCGCGACGGCTACAATGAAGAGTTGGATGAGCTTCGGTCATTGGCAACAAATAGCCAGGAGTGGCTTCATCGGTTAGAAGAGGATGTAAAAGAAAAGACGGGTATACGACTGCGCACCGGTTATAACAAGGTGTTCGGTTATTATTTTGAAGTGCCCCATTCTCACACGGATGCCGTGCCGGCTTATTTCGTGCGCAAACAAACCTTGGCTAATGCGGAGCGATACATTACGCCGGAGCTAAAGGAGTTTGAAGTTAAAATCCTCAGTGCCAAGGAAAAAATTATCAGTCTGGAGCAGCAGCTGTACCAAGAGTTGCGCAATCAAATTAAAGCGGTGGTGCGCCCCATACAGGAAACGGCGCGAGCCTTGGCACAGCTTGATGTATTGGCCGGATTGGCAACGGTAGCTTACGAAGAGCAATACATTTGCCCTACCGTAACGATGAATGGTCAAATCATGATTCGCGACGGCCGTCATCCGGTGATTGAAAAATATTTAAAGCATGAAGTGTTCGTGCCGAATGATGTAACGTTGAATCATGATGAGGAAGAATTTTTACTGATTACCGGGCCGAACATGGCCGGTAAGTCAACATATATGCGCCAGGTAGCGGTGCTCATGATCATGGCGCAAATCGGTTCCTTTATTCCGGCGCGGGAAGCGACGATTTCGCCGGTGGATAGAATCTTTACTCGCGTCGGGGCCAGCGATGATATTTCTACCGGACAGAGTACGTTCATGGTAGAAATGAAGGAAGTAGCATACATTTTGGAAAACGCTACGTCGAAGAGCTTGCTCATTCTCGATGAAATCGGACGGGGGACCAGTACCTTTGACGGGCTCAGTATTGCGCAAGCCGTGGTGGAATATATTTATCGCCATATTCATGGCAAGACATTATTTGCTACGCACTATCACGAATTGATTCACTTGGAAGAGGTGTATCCGCGCCTTAAAAATTATACGGTAGCCGTTAAGGAGAAGGGTAAGGATGTTGCTTTCTTGCGACGCATTGTAAAAGGCGGTGCCGATCGCAGTTACGGTATTCACGTGGCGCGCTTGGCAGGACTGCCTGCCGATGTATTGACCCGTGCGGAGGAATTATTACAGGCATTGGAAGCCGGCAGTCATCGTGACGGTGAGGATGCGATGCGCACCTTACCGGCACAGGTAGCGGAACCGGCGAAGAAGGTATCGAAGGCGAGTCGCCAACAGGCGGCAGCGGAAGAAGCCGGGTTTGGCAGCGGTAATTTGTTTACTTCTTCCGTCATCGACGATTTGTTAGCGGTGGATGTAATGAGTCTTACGCCTATCGAAGCGTTAAATGTATTGTACAAATTACAGGAAAGCGCGCGTAAGGGAGGCGGTAAATAATGGCACATATTCACGTATTGGATGAAGCGACAATTAATAAAATTGCTGCCGGCGAGGTAGTAGAACGTCCGGCATCGGTTATTAAGGAGCTTCTGGAAAATGCGGTGGATGCCGGTGCGACTTCCATCGATGTGGAAATTGCCGAAGGCGGCGTAGCCTATATGCGCGTTACGGATAACGGCATCGGTATGACCGAGGAGGATGCGCGCTTGGCGGTGCTCCGTCATGCTACCAGTAAAATTGCTTCCGTAGACGACTTGTTTGCCATTGCGTCTTTAGGCTTTCGCGGTGAAGCACTGGCCAGTATTGCGTCGGTATCGCATTTTAGTTTGACTACGCGCACGGCAGATAATGAAATGGGGACCCGCATCACGATTGATGGCGGTCATGATATGGAGTGCATGCCTTACGGCGCACAGCCGGGGACGACCATCGAAGTGCGGGATTTATTTTACAACACGCCGGCGCGGCGCAAGTTTTTAAAAACAGAACGTACGGAAACAGCAAAGATACAGGACATGGTGGGGAAGCTGGCTTTGAGCAATCCCCACATTGCCTTTAAATTGGTAAGTAATGACAAGGTCAGTCTTATTACGCCGGGTAGCGGAGATATTACGGATACTATTGCTGCTTTGTACGGTTACAAGGTTAAGGAGGATCTGTTCCCCGTAGCGTATGAAATCGAAGGCGTCCGTGTGGACGGTGTCGTATCTAAACCGACATTGTTAAAAAGCAGTCGCATATGGCAGACGGTAATCGTCAACAATCGCGTTATCGGTGATAAGGCTATTAACAAAGCCATCGACAATGCGTACCATGCGCTGTTGCCGAAAGGGGGTTACCCCTTGGTGGTGCTCAGCATTGTTGTGCCGCCGGAGGTCGTGGATATCAACGTGCACCCACGCAAAAGCGAGGTTAAGTTTTCCGATGACAAGCCTATTTTTAAGGCTGTGTATTACGGTGTTCTACAGGCATTGGAGAATCCATTGCGCCAAGTAGAAAGCGGTAGGTTACACCAAGAAACGGAGTCGGTCATCGCCACGGATATTCGGTATGAAAAGGTATTCGAAGGACGACGCAACTTGTCCTTACGGCCGGATGAAGGGAATCTGTCGACAGGTGCTGATGGCAAGTTATCGGGGAATGTCGGTGCAGGATACGGGCATGACAGAATAGAATCTACGCATAACGGAACGGCATTTACGCATAACGAGACCGCGTCGATATATGACAACAGCGAATCTAATCAAGGTGCAGGCAAGGCTGCCTGGGAGCGTCGGCGCGAGAAAACCAATGAATTGGTAAAAAAAATTCGCAGCGGTGAATATGTGCCGCAGCGGCCGGTTCGCTACGAACAGGAGCAGCTGGGGGATGATTCCTTTGTAACGAATGCCCAGCCTTCGACATATACCCCGGCAGAGATACAGCAATTTTCTTCCTTGAAGGAAGCATATCGTCAAGACGGATTTTACGGTGAAGAGCAACGGCGCAAACGTGAAGGCGACACTGCCGGCGTGGCACTGAAAGGTACCGGTCAAGGACCGGACGGTAAAGAGACTATTACAGCTGAAGAGATACCTGCCTTGATGACAGCAGACAGCGGCAACGGAGCAACGGTGGTAGCACCTGACGGATTACCGCAACGGGTGATTGCCAACAGCGGATTGATTCCGTTGGGGCAAGTGGCCGATTGTTATATCGTAGCGAAAAAGGGAAGCGATTTATATATTATCGATCAGCATGCGGCGCATGAGAGAATACGCTATGACAAGCTTTGTAAATCGGCAGCGGCTATCCCTATGCAGGAGCTGTTGATTCCCTTGATATTTGATGCTACCGATGAGGAGCAAACATTGGTTGAAGAGCAGGCGGAGGCCTTTGCGGATTTAGGCTTTGCCGTTGCCTTAGGCGGTCCTACACAAATTCGCGTTGACGGTGTGCCCGGTGATTTGGTGGAAAACAAGGCTATTGATGTACTGCGTCACACCTTTACCTATATGCTGGACGGCGAAATGCCCACTAAGGCACAGCTGCGTCATGAAATGCTGGCCTATGCATCGTGCCGCGGTGCTATTAAAGCCGGACATAGTCTTAACATGTACCAAATTTCCGTGTTAATCGAAGATTTATTTGCTACCGATAAACCGTATGTGTGTCCTCACGGACGTCCTACTATTATCCGTTTTACTCCGGATGAACTGGGAAAATTGTTTAAGCGTAGCTAGGAGGATGTATGACGATAGTTACGGTATCGCAGAAAGCAACAGTAGAGGAACGCAAGGAAGCCGAGGCGGTAGCGAAATGCTTGGCCTTGCCTTATGAGGAGCGACGGGAGCGATCGTTGCCGACCATGCAGAAAATATACGGGGCAGACGATATTTTGGTAATTACTAAGAAGGGACCGCAACTATATACCGGCGAAGGCAAGGAGCATATCTTTCATTTATCTATGGCACAGCTTAGGCTATTGCGATTGCAGCGCGGCGGTGTGGATCATTTGGCAGAGGCAGTAGGCGATGAGCCGTTGGAATCGTTCCTGGATTGTACCGTAGGTCTTGGGGCAGACAGTCTCATTGTGTCGTACGTACATCCGGAGTGCCCTAGGTATATCGGGCTCGAGGGGGTACCGGCATTGGCGTATATTACAAATTACGGTTGTCGTCACTTTACGCATAAAGAGCACGCTGTTACGGCGGCGCTGCGACGGCTGCAGATTGTGGCGATGCGTTACGAACAATTTCTGGCGCAGCAACGGGAGGATAGTATTGACGTTATTTATTTCGATCCCATGTTTGAGGTGCCTGTGAAGGAAAGTCCTCAGTTTACGGGACTGCGCGGTCATTTGGTAGAAAGCGGGTTTACCGCGGATACGTTACGGCGGGCGCTGGCGGTGGCACGACGCAAGGTCATCGTAAAGGAACGACCCTTTGCGCAGCTGTTTCAAACGATGCGTCCTACACGGTTGTTAGGCGGTAAGTACAGTCGCGTAGCTTACGGCGTATATGAGAAAGGAGCGACAATGTGGAACGATTGATTACCATTTTGGGACCTACTGCGGTGGGCAAGACGGAATTAACGCTCCGCCTTGCCGAGACATTGTCATCGTCGGTAATTTCCGGTGATGCCTATCAGATTTATCGCGGGCTTTCCATCGGAACGGCTAAACCCTCGGCAGAGGAATTGGCGCGGGTACCGCATCATCTTATTGATATTCTCGATCCCGATGAACCGTACAGTGCAGCTGTTTTTCAGGAACAGGCAGCAGCTATTATCAAAGGCTGTGCGGCGAAGGGAGAGATTCCCATTCTTTCCGGCGGCACCGGTTTTTATGTACAGTCGTTGCTGGAGCAATACGATTTTGCAACGGCAGAGCCTAATGAATCCTTGCGACAGCGCCTGGATGTATTGGTAGCTACCGAAGGCGAAGAGGCACTCAAGGCCTATGCTATGTCGCTGGCGGCCAAGGGACGGATTACGTTGCGCTTTACGGATAAGCACCGTTTATATCGAGCCATCGAATTGATGGAGCGCGGCGACTATGCGGCGCTGACGACACAGACAAAGGCGGGTCTTGCTTATGAGGGGCCTGTAATCGGACTTAGACGACCGCGGGAAGAGTTGTACGCACGAATTAATTTGCGTGTGGATCTCATGGTGGAGGCCGGTTTGTTCGAAGAGGTAGAACACTTACTGGCATCCGGTGTGTCACCGCATTCGCAAGCCTTTAAGGGCATCGGCTACAAGGAAACGCTAGACTATTTTGCCGGCAAAGCCACCAAGGAAGAGGCGGTGGCGGCGATAAAGCAAAATACGCGGCGTTTTGCTAAACGGCAAATTACGTGGTATAAACGAATGCCTTATATTGAATGGATAGACATTGATGCGGCTATGACCGGTGATGATATTTATGAGAAGGCTATGGACATAGTGAAATCTTATTTTGAATACAGGTAATGTGTTTACTTTTGGAAGGTAATATACACGGAACATGTAGTTCTAAGAGAATGATGCATAAAGTGTTTAAACGTATATGAATATGAGTAAAAATAAAACTCATAGAAATATACTATGCGTATCTATACAGCATATGTGATAACAGAACAAAAAAATAACTAAAAAAAACAGAAGTAAAAATAGAAGTAAAAATAGAAGTAAAGAAGATAGGAAGTTGTACTACATGAATATGGAAGAATTACGCGCTACAGCCCTTGCTATGGCGGAGCCGCAATTTAAAAAATTTGAACCTATTGCGTTGGCAAATACAAAAAAAGTACTGGAAGCGTTTAAAGAGTGTCAGTTGTCGGATTACCATTTTAACGGTACTACCGGTTACGGGTATAACGATAGTGGACGCGAGAAATTGGATGAAGTGTTTGCTCATGTGTTCCGTGGTGAAAAGGCGTTGGTACGGGCTCATTTCGTATCCGGTACCCATGCATTGGCTACGACACTTATCGCGTTGTTAGGCAGCGGTAAGGATGGACGCGAATTTGTGTATGCCGTTGGCGCACCGTACGATACGATGCAATCCGTTATCGGCGCAGACCGAGACGTTCCGGCGTCACTTACCGAAAAGGGATTTATATACAAGGAGGTACCGCTCAAGGAGGGTACGTATGATTTAGAAGGCATTGCCGCAGCGGTTACTTCCGATACGCGCGTCGTAGTCATTCAGCGTTCTCGCGGATACAGTACACGTGAACCCTTGTCGGTACATGATATCGGGCGTATTTGTAAAGCCGTTAAAGCGGTCAACCCGAAGACGATTTGCTTTGTGGATAATTGCTACGGCGAGTTTACGGAAACAACGGAACCGCTGGAACACGGTGCGGACATTATGGCCGGGTCCTTAATAAAAAATGCCGGCGGTGGTATTGCTCCGACCGGTGGCTATGTAGTGGGGCGCGAAGACTTGGTGGAACGAGTAGCCTATGAATTGACGGCACCCGGCTTGGGGGACCATATGGGATCGTACACGCCGGGGTATCGCTTATTCTTCCAAGGCTTGTTCCTGGCACCTCATGTAGTGTTGCAGGCGTTGAAGGGGGCTGTGTATACGGCGGCTGTAGGCGAGCTTTTGGGATATGACGTGTTCCCGAAGGTGGATGCGCAGCGATTCGATTTGATTCAGGCTATTAATTTGCACTCCGCCGAAGAAATGGAACAGTTCTGCCGAGGCATGCAAGCGTATTCGCCGGTAGATGCTCATGTACGTCCGGTACCGGGTGACATGCCGGGGTATGCGGACAAGATTATCATGGCCGGTGGTACCTTTGTACAAGGGTCCTCCATCGAGCTCAGTGCCGATGGACCGATTCGTCCGCCATACACTATTTTTATGCAAGGCGGCTTGGTATTTGAGCATTCGATGCTGGGCATTTTAGGTGCGGCCGAAGAAATTTTGAAATACCGTAAATAGCCTTTTATCGATGAGTTGTGGTATACTTTATTTGTTTTATTGTTTGTATATACATATTCGGACTTTCACTCTGTATCATGTATATGTAGTTTTACAGTGCCGTCGGTTGGTAACCGGCCGGTAACAGAAGGAGAAAGCATGGAAAAAGTTGTTGCAGTAGCAATGAGTGGGGGCGTTGACAGCTCCTTAACGGCAGCGATGCTGTTAGAACAAGGGTATAAGGTATTTGGTATTACATTGCGTCTATGGGTGAGCGATACGGATCCTGATGATATTCCGTTAGCTGTGACGGACGCTAAGAAAATGTGTGATTTTCTCGGCATTGAACATCATGTAGTCGATGCTCGCGATACCTTTTATGAAAACGTAGTCGATTATTTTGTTAATGAGTATGCCGCCGGGCGTACACCGAATCCCTGTGTATTCTGCAATAAGAATATAAAGTTTGATTTATTGTTAAATAAGGCCTTGGAATTAGGGGCCACGCATATGGTAACCGGTCATTATGCGCAGGTGCGTTACAATGAGGATACCGGTTTGTACGAACTTCATAAGGGGGATGACCCCAGCAAGGATCAAAGCTATGTGCTGTACACCTTGAATCAGCATATCTTGAGTCATCTCATGTTCCCCTTGGGGGCGCAGAAGAAAACATTGACCCGCTCCATGGCATCGGACCGTGATTTACCGGTAGCCAATAAGCCGGACAGCGAAGATATTTGCTTCTTGCCGAATCATAATTACCAGAAGTTCGTAGCCGGTCAGCTAACGGAAACACCGAAGCCGGGACGCATTGTGCATGAGAACGGTGAAGTGCTGGGCACACACAACGGACTCTTCAACTATACGATCGGTCAGCGTAAAGGGCTGGGGATTGCTTATAAATATCCGCTGTACGTGGTGCGCCTCGATGGTCAAACAAATGAAGTCATCGTAGGACCGAACGAAAGCTTATTTACCAATAAGATGATTTGTAAACATTATAATTTCTTGTCCGGCACGATTCCGAAGGAATTGCGCGCTACCGGAAAAATTCGGTATGCTGCCAATCCGTCGCCGTGCACGGCACGTATTTTAGATGATACAACGATGGAGGTTGTATTCGATGAGCCGCAGCGTGCGATTACTCCGGGACAGTCCGTAGTGTTCTATGACGGAACGCAAGTCCTGGGTGGCGGTGTCATCGAAAATATTCTTTGAGAGGGGTAGTCTATGGCATCGACTGAACACATTCGCAATTTTTGTATTATTGCTCATATAGACCATGGCAAGTCCACGTTAGCCGATCGACTTATCGAAGAAACCGGTACACTCACTAAGCGCGAGATGGAAGCGCAAGTGTTGGATTCCATGGATTTGGAGCGTGAACGAGGCATCACCATTAAGGCGCAGTCCGTTCGGTTGCTGCATACGGCAAAGGACGGTAAGCAATATACGCTTAACTTGATTGATACACCCGGCCATGTAGATTTTAGTTACGAAGTATCCCGTTCGCTGGCAGCTTGCGAAGGGGCACTGCTCGTAGTGGACGCAGCGCAAGGCGTAGAAGCACAGACATTAGCTAATGTGTATCTGGCCTTGGAGCATGATTTGGAGATTATTCCCGTTATCAACAAGATTGATTTGCCCAGCGCCGATCCGGAACGGGTAAAGCGTGAAATCGAAGATATTATCGGTCTCGATGCATCTGATGCCATTCTCGCCAGTGCGAAGTCGGGCATAGGCATTCAGGATATTTTAGAGGCTATTGTTGAACGAATTCCAGCACCGCCGGATAAATCCGATGAACCGACGCGGGCATTGATTTTCGATTCTCGTTTTGATTCGTATAAAGGAGCTATCGCTTACGTACGCGTTAAGGAAGGTTCCATTAAGAAAAAAGACATCATTCGCATGATGCACGACTCCAAGGATTTTGAAGTTACGGAGTTAGGAGTGTTTACACCGAATTTGCTCCCCGTAGAAGAACTGACCTGTGGGTCTGTTGGTTGTATTGCGGCGAGCATTAAAAACGTGCGCGATTGTCACGTCGGCGATACGGTAACAAAGGCGGATAATCCAGCTAAGGAACCGCTTCCGGGATATCGCAAAGCAGTGTCGATGGTATACTGCGGTTTATATCCTACTGACAGCAAGGATTACGACAATCTGCGCGATGCGCTGGAAAAGTTAAATCTTAATGATGCCGCTTTGGAGTACGAGCCGGAAACGTCTATTGCTTTGGGCTTTGGTTTCCGCTGCGGCTTCCTCGGCTTATTGCATATGGATGTTATCCAGGAGCGATTGGAACGAGAATATAATCTATCACTTATTACTACGGCGCCGAGTGTAAACTACAAAGTACATAAAACAAACGGCGATGTACTGGAAATCGACAACCCGTCCAAGCTGCCGCCACCGACGGAAATTGATTTCATCGAAGAACCGTATGTAAAAGCAACGACCATCGTGCCGAAGGATTACGTCGGGGCCATTATGGAATTGTCTCAGGATAAACGCGGCGAGTACCAGAGTATGGAATACCTGGATGAAACGCGTGTGTCTATCGTATATCACTTGCCGTTGGGAGAAATCATTTATGATTACTTCGATAAGTTGAAGTCGGCTACCAAAGGCTATGCATCGCTTGATTATGAATTGATCGGTTACAAAGCATCGCCGATGGTGAAGATGGATATTTTGCTTAACGGCGATCCGGTGGATGCGTTGAGTATTATCGTTCACAAGGACAGAGCTGCTATGCGCGGTCGAGCATTGGCCGAAAAGCTAAAGGAACTAATTCCGCGTCAAATGTTTGAAATTCCTATCCAAGCTGCGGTGGGAAATAAAATCGTAGCCCGCGAAACGGTAAAAGCATGGCGCAAAGACGTATTGGCCAAATGTTACGGCGGTGATATCAGCCGTAAGCGTAAGCTTTTGGAAAAACAAAAGGAAGGCAAGAAGCGCATGAAGGCGGTAGGCAGTGTAGAAATTCCGCAGGAAGCGTTTATGGCTATCCTTAAGGTAGACGATAAATAAAAAGAAACTATAATGTGGATTACATAATAAGGAGTACGGTAATGGATACACCCTGTGTAACGACCGACTCGACAGGACGGGATATGGGGATTTATCTTCATATCCCGTTTTGTCGACATAAATGTGCGTACTGCGATTTTGCGGCTTATGAAGGACTGCAGGCATATTATGATGAGTATGTGGAAGCCCTTTGTCACGAAATTGAATTATGGGTTGAGCAATATCCGGAATGCACGAAGATTCCGGTGGATACCATCTATTTTGGCGGGGGTACACCGACGCAATTATCATTGGAGCAGTTGGGTAAGATTTTGAGCGCGGTATCGCAGTATTTTACATGGAAGCCCAATGTAGAAGCGACGATTGAAGCCAATCCCGGAGAATTGTCTTTCGCGTATGTGAAGGGATTACGTGAGCTGGGATATAATCGGATTAGCTATGGCGTGCAGTGTTTTGACGATGCCTTGTTAGAGCTTTTGCGTCGAGGCCATACGGCTGAAGAAGCACACCGGGCAGTATATGAAGCGGTTGAGGCAGGATTTAAGAATATTAATATTGATTTGATTTACGGTTTACCGGGACAATCGGTGGAAGATATACGCAGACAAGTGCGGACCGCCGTTGCGTTACCGATTACGCATATTTCGATTTACGGATTACAATTGGAGCCGGGAACCAATTTGCATGCACAGGTAGAGCAGGGGAGAATTTGCTTACCCGATGAGGATGCTGCCGAGTCTATGTATGATTGCATGCTGGATACATTGGCCGAGGCCGGCTTTGAACGGTATGAGATTTCTAATTTTACAAACTGTGGTGCATACAGCCGCCATAATTTACGGTACTGGCAGTATAAGGACTACTTGGGATTCGGTGCCGGGGCCCATTCCTTTTACAAGGGAGTGCGTCGTGAAAACGAAGGGTATGTAGTACCTTATGTCAATCGTTTGCGCAATCATCGGCTTCCCCTTATAGAAGAGGTTGCTATTGATGTAGCACGTGCGATGGGAGATTTTTGTTTTCTTGCGCTTAGGACTAAATGGGGATTGAATGCCAAGACATTTGAAGAAATCTTTCGCCGATCATTGGAAGACACGTACGGCGAGATATTGGAGAGATTGACAAGACAACAACTTCTCGAACGGCGTGAGGATTCTTGGCATTTAACACGGCTCGGTGCTAAATACGGAAATCATGTGTTTGCAGAATTTATTTGAAAAAAAGAACGGTACTGCAAGTATATGCAATACCGTTCTTTTTCTTTTTAACTGATGGTGGAGATAAGCGGGATCGAACCGCTGACCTCTTGAATGCCATTCAAGCGCTCTCCCAGCTGAGCTATACCCCCATGTGTTACTCGTACATAATACTAAATTTATGAAATGGTGTCAATAGGGAGAGCAGTATTCACAATAAGAATTTATAATACAGTGTATACTATGACCGGCAATTACAGTCATAGTATACATAGCAATTACAGTCATAGTATACATAGCAATTACTGCCATGGGATACATAATCGGTAATTACTATCTGTAATGGCTATATTTAAATAGAAATTAACGATTGATGGTTTTTGAACTGTATCAATGTTTTTTGAACTGTCGCAATAGGGCGCGCACTAAAAATAAGGTGATGACACAACCTACACCGCTGGTGAGAAAAGAAGCGGGCAAACGGATGGTGGCAGCCGTCATACTGTTGAGGACATAGGCCCAAGCAATCCAATATCCAAAGGCAGTCCAAACGGAACCGATGATAAGAGCCAGGATAAGCTTTCCCAGGCTATAGGTGAGTTGATAAAAGGGACGGGGACGCATACCTACCAATATAAGTCCTACAAATAATCCGGCAAGGCCTTTAATTACGATAGAAAAAAGAGTATAGGCGGAGTGCCCCATAACAAGATCGAACAGGGCCGAACCGATGGCACCTGCTAAGGCTCCGTACATTCCGCCGAACAGAGCAGCGATGGTGAAGAGTGCCGCTGATCCAAGGTGGACCATGCCGCCATTGGGTAAGGGAATTAATATTGATGTGGCGATGGCGCATAGTGCGGAAAGAACACCGATATAAACGATATCACGAACAGATAGATTCATATATACGACCTCCTTTATTAGGCATGTTGCTATTATAGGAGAATTGATGCCAACGGTAAATATACAGAAAGAAAATTCAAGAGAGGACAGATGCAAGACGCAAGAGACACAAAACGCATAATGTATACATGAGAGGTGTTTGATAAAGCTAGGATGATAATGTTCTATAATATGGTACAATAGTAAAAACTAAAAGTATCAGAGCATTACCAAGATGAGGAGCGTGAAACAAATGGGTATGTACTTGGTTAAACGATTGACCGGTGCGATAGTAGTCATGTGGGCTATCATAACCATTACTTTTTTATTAATGCATGCTATCCCCGGCGGTCCTTTTACGGAAGAAAA
This sequence comes from Veillonella magna, assembly GCF_959600285.1. Classification (NCBI taxonomy): domain Bacteria; kingdom Bacillati; phylum Bacillota; class Negativicutes; order Veillonellales; family Veillonellaceae; genus Veillonella; species Veillonella magna. The sequence goes on from NZ_CAUGKU010000002.1 coordinate 55,810, forward strand.
GAAATTGCCTCCGCAAATTAAGGCGAGTATAGAAGCTACCTACCATTTGGACAGACCGGTGTGGCAACAGTATACGGAGTACATGGGACAGATTGTTAAGGGTGATTTGGGACCGTCTTATAAATATATCGGTCGCAGCGTAAATGATATTGTCGCGGAATCCTTTCCCGTATCGGCACAGCTGGGCCTTGGTGCATTGGTGGTGGCGCTCGTAGGCGGTGTAATAGCCGGTGTTATCAGCGCATTACGACCCAACTCTTGGATTGATTACGGCGTGACGTTTTTTTCAACATTAGGCATATCTGTACCTACCTTCATTATCGGCGCTGTACTTGTCTATTGGTTGGGATTTGTATGGCCCATTTTTCCGGTAGCCTTGTGGAAGGGGCCGTCCTATATGGTATTACCTATCCTTACATTGGCAGCACAGCCGATGGCATTTATTGCGCGCCTTACCAGAACTACCATGATCGAAGTACTACAGCAGGAATACATTAAAACAGCCAGAGCCAAAGGGCTAAGTCAATTTCAGATTGTATGGCATCATGCACTGGGCAATGCAATCCTTCCGGTTATTACCTATATCGGACCGTTGGCAGCGGCTTTGTTTACAGGCAGCTTTATCGTAGAAACTATTTTTGCCATTCCCGGTTTGGGTAAATATTTTGTTACCTCTATTTACAATCGTGATTATACGGTTATCCTCGGAGTTACGATGTTCTATAGTGCTTTGGTAGTGGCGTTTAATTTGTTAGTGGATATTGTTTATCCTCTTATCGATCCGCGCGTTACCGTAGGAAGGAGGCGTGATTAATATGTATAGTAAGGAAGATTTTTTACCGTTGCAGCCAATGCGTTGTGATGAATCGGCTGAGCTTATCACACGCCCCGGCCCGTGGCAACGGTTAAAAGCAAATAAGTTAGCCGTATTAGGTATGATCATTGTTTGTATCATGGTTGTAGCCGCCATTATCGGACCATGGTTTTCGCCGTATACCTATGCGCAACAAAATTTACTGGAAGCAAATCAAGGACCGTCTGCCAGTCATTGGTTTGGCACTGATACGCTGGGCCGTGATTTATATACTCGCGTTTTGTACGGAGCGCGTATTTCCTTAGCGGTCGGTTTCGTTGCAGCGGCTATCAATCTGGTTATCGGCGTAGTGTACGGTGGGGTGGCCGGTTATTTGGGCGGACGTGTCGATCGCTTGATGATGTCTATCGTAGATATTTTATACGGCATCCCATTGTTGCTGTATGTTATTTTATTGATGGTTGTGTTATCACCGGGATTAACATCTATTTTTATTGCTCTCGGTATTGCATATTGGTTGACTATGGCACGTATTGTGCGAAGTCAAATTATTAAATTGAAAGAAGAAGAATATGTGTTGGCGGCGCGTTCTATGGGAGCATCTCCTATGACAGTCTTGTTCCGCCACATTCTACCTAACTGTATGGGACCGATTATTATTACTATGACACTGGCAATTCCGGAGGCTATTTTTACAGAAGCTTTTTTGAGTTTTATCGGGCTTGGTGTTAATGCACCTATGGCTAGTTGGGGTGTGTTAGCGGCAGAAGGTATTAATTCGATGCGTTCGTATCCGTATCAACTGTTGTTTCCGGCATTGGCTATCGGCATTACCATGTTAGGCTTTACCTTTTTTGGTGATGGTTTGCGCAGTGCGCTGGATCCGAAGGAAGGAGGTACAAAATGAGTGATATTGTACGTGTGAAAGGATTGCATGTAACCTTTTCTACCTTCAACGGTCCGGTGCAGGCGGTGCGTGATGTATCACTTCGGTTGGCGGCCGGTGAAATCTTGGGCATCGTCGGTGAGTCGGGCTGTGGTAAATCCGTAACGGTACAGGCGATGATGGGGCTTTGGCCTACAGCTATTACAACGGTAGAGGCGGCGGAGCATACGGTGCTGGGGCATGACTGCCGGTCTTTTACAGAAAGTGATTGGCGTACCTTACGGGGAACGGACATAGCCATGGTCTTTCAGGACCCCATGACGGCGTTAAATCCTATCGTAACTATTGGCAAGCAGTTGGAAGAAGTGATTCGGCTACGTCAGAAGCGGCGCAGATCGGATCAGAAGGGGTCAATGACGGAAGGGATTGCGGAAGAGGTGATTCATTTATTGCGACAGGTGGGAATCCCCGAACCGGAACGGCGCCGTAATCAATATCCGCACGAGTTAAGCGGTGGTATGAGGCAGCGCGTGGTGATTGCTATGGCGCTGGCAGGTAAACCGAAAATTATATTGGCAGATGAACCAACGACAGCATTAGATGTCACAACGGAAGCACAAATCTTATTACTCTTGCAGAAGTTAGTCCGCGAAGAGGGAATGGGGATGATTATTATCTCGCATAATCTGCGCGTCATAGCCCGTTTATGTGATCGTGTCGCTGTTATGTATGCGGGAACTGTTATTGAGGAAGGTAGTATTGAAGCCGTGTTAACTTCGCCGGCACACCCCTACTTGCAGGGGTTGTTATCTTCTTTGCCGGAAAGTGAAACCGACGGCACGCTAACTGCTATAGAAGGGCAGCCGCCGGATAGTTACCACATGCCAACCGGTTGCGCGTTTCATCCGCGTTGTCATAAAGCAATGCGCATTTGTGCTCGAATAGCGCCGACAAACAGTAATGTATCTGATGAATATTCAAAAAGAGAGAGGGTACAGCATGTTCGGGAGCATCAACAAACAAGGGAGTGTCCGCATCAAGTTGCATGCTGGCTGTATCGTCCGGAGGTGAAATAGATGGATTATATATGGCAAACGGAGGAAATTACCAAGGAGTTTAATACACCGGGTGGTATATTCTCGGGTAAAGAAAAAACCGTATATGCATTAAACGGTATTTCCTTGCAGCAAGCTCCGGGAGAAACATTGGGCATTGTTGGCGAATCGGGTTGTGGTAAATCTACGTTCGGCCGTGTTCTTATGGGATTATACGCACCGACGTCGGGTATACTTCGCGTCGGTGATCGGGCGATAGATACGGAAACGGCGCGGAAAACATTACATCATACCTTTCAAATGGTATTTCAGGATCCCTACGCATCGCTAAATCCGCGCATGACGGTGCGACAGACCTTGGAAGAGCCGTTACGGCGTATGGGAGTGAAGGAGGCAGCAGTGCGCAGTGAGCGAATTAGAGGCATATTGGAGCAAGTTGGATTACGACCGTCATACAGCGAGCGCTATCCCCATGAGTTCAGCGGCGGGCAACGACAGCGTGTGGGAATTGCACGGGCCTTAATCAGTAATCCGTCTTGTATTATTTGTGACGAGCCTATTTCAGCATTAGATGTATCAATTCAGGTGCAAATTATTACGTTACTAGAGCGACTGCAGGCAGATACTAATATATCCTATGTGTTTATTTCACACGATTTATCCATGGTACGTTATCTGAGCCATCGCATTGCGGTCATGTATTTAGGGTACGTGGTAGAAGAAGGAACGACGGAAGAGTTATACAATCATCCGTTGCATCCCTATACACAAGCGTTGATACGTCTGCACCAACCCATTGCACCGCGGATGCCCATCGGTCCGGTACCGCAAGGTGAGGTGCCGAGCCCTCTACAAAAACCAAAAGGATGTCCGTTTGTTTCGCGTTGTCCCGAGAAGGAGGAACGGTGCATGGAAGCGTGGCCGCAGTTAACGGGCAATGATGTTCACAGAGTAGCGTGCTGGAAAAGATAGGAGTGAGGATATGGAATGTATGTTAGCCGGAAAAGGGCTGCAAACAGAGTTGGATGACATAATCAAAGAATATGCTCCGCAGGCGACGATATCGTATATGGTGACCATTCATGATGACGAAGAGCCGGTGCGCTATGTGGCAGCGCGCAATGAAGATACTGTTCATGCATCGGCCAGTATGATAAAAATTTTAATTATGCTTTCCGTATTTGAAGCTGTGTCGCAGCAGAAGTTGGCTTTGACCGATCAAATTGCATTGACGGCTACACCGCGCGTTGAAGGTGGCGGTGCATTACAGGAGTTGCAGGGAAATCATACATTTTCTGTGTTGGAGCTTTGCCGCTTAATGATGGTGCTCAGTGATAATTGGGCAACCAATTTGTTGATTCGTACACTGGGCATGACCTTTATTAATGACACCGCTAAAAAGTACGGTGCGGCAAAGACAAGCTTGAAACGATACATGATGGATACGGCAGCGGCGGCACGCGGTGAAGAGAATGTCACTACTGCCTACGATATGATTGTATTGTTGGATGCTATTTTCCAAATACGGGAACAATCCGTAGGCGGCCACGAAATGTGGCAAATATTGGGCCGTCAACAATTTCGGGATAAGCTTCCGTTTCATTGGGGCGAAGAAGTACCGTTTCATCATAAGACAGGTTGTCTTGATAGAGTGGAACACGATGGTGGGATACTGCCGCTGATGAATGGCAACTTTGGTTTGGTTGTTCTCATTTCAAATATGGATAATGATGAAGCCATTCAGCTAACAGCGCGTATGGGACGATGTTGTAAAGCATTTATTGAAGAAAAATTACCCGTGTGACTCTGGGAGGTATGATTATGAAGAAATGGTGGCAATTAGTGGCAACTATGCTGTTGGCAACGGCGCTGCTTCTTGGAGGATGCGGTCGCAGCAGTGACATAGCTCCCGATTCCCTGCGTTTTGCACTGGAGCAAGAGCCATCTACGTTGGATCCGGCTAAGTCATCAACATTGCCTGAGTCGGATGTGGAGCTGGCTATCTTTGAAGGCCTTACGCGTCTGAATGCTAAGGATTTGCCGGAGCCGGCGGCTGCTGAAAGTTGGACGGTATCCGATGATGGAATGACTTACACCTTCCGGCTGCGTGAAGGCCTTACCTGGTCCGACGGAAAGCCTTTGACGGCTCATGATTTTGAATATGCTTGGAAGCGTGTATTGAATCCGACCGTTGCTGCCTCCAATGCATATATGTTATATGTCATTAAAAATGGTGAAGCTTACAATACGGAAAAAGCAACCGCAGCAGATGTAGGGGTAACAGCTATTGACGATAGAACGTTAGTGGTGCAGTTGGAAGCACCGGCGGCTTATTTTATCGGGCTTACCGCATTTCACGCGTACTATCCGGTACGGCAGGATATAGTAGAAGCGCACCCCGATACATGGGCAACCGATGCTAAAACTATTGTAGGCAATGGTCCGTTTATACTCACTAAATGGCAGCATAATGCAGAGTTGGATTTTGTAAAGAACGAAACCTATTGGGATGCTAAGGCAGTGCGATTGAAATCAATGGAGTGGCCTGTCAGTGAATCACAGAGTACGCGCCTTACTTTAGTGGAAGGCGGGGCAGCGGACATGACGACGGAGCCGCCGGTAGCCGATCAACAACGATTGACAAAGGCAGGTTTGTTTAAAGTAAAACCTTCATTGGGCACCTACTATTATGTGTACAATGTGACAGCGCCTCCTTTTGATAATCCTAAGGTACGGCGTGCATTGTCTATGGTTATCGACCGCAAAGCAATTGTCGACACGATTGTACATGGCGGTAAAATTCCGGCGTTTGCCTTTGTACCGCCGGGACTTACGAACGAAGCAACAGGACAAGATTTTCGCCATGAAGGCGGTAATTTAGTTTCCAAAAATGTAGAAGAAGCAAAAGCACTATTAGCAGAGGCCGGCTACGGTCCCGGCCATCCGGTACCGCCGATTACGATTTTGTACAACACGAATGAAATGCATAAAGCCATTGCTGAGGCAATTCAAGCCGTATGGAGTAATGAATTAGGTCTGGATGTGTCGTTACAGAATCAGGAAACAAAAGTATTTATGGCCAACCGTGAAGCCGGACACTATCAGGTAGCACGAGCATCTTGGATTGGTGACTATGCGGATCCGCAAACCTTCTTTGACGTATTCTCCGATCCGGCCAATGATGCGCAATACCACAGTGAGGCTTATAATGCATTGATGGACCGTGTTCATGCCACAACGGATGTAGGCGAGCGCATGGCGCTTATGCACGAAGCAGAGAAAATGATGTTTGATGAATCACTGATTATTCCTATTTATTTCACGACTACGCCTTATGTGGCAAACGAAGCTATTGATGGATATAATTGGTCAATACTGGGTACCGTGGATTTTAAACATACGTATAGAAAATAAAAGTACAACAGGTAGAAGGGAGATTTACATGGACTGGTGTTATCCGGCAAAAATAAAACCGGGCATGACAATTGCCTTCACCGCACCGGCTTCAGCCAGTGAAGAAGATATGGATGCATTACGCGCACTGGTGGAGGCAGCCGGTTACCGGGCTGTATTCGGTGAGTCTTGTTTTCGCCGTGGCGAATATGGGGGAACACCGGAAGAACAGGCAAATGAATTAAATTATTTTTTGACGGACGCGTCTTGTGATGCCGTAGTGGCCGTTCGCGGCGGCTATGGTTGTGCGCGCTACTTGGATCGATTGGATTATACCGGAATACGGCGTGCCTCCAAGCCTTTGGTAGGCTATAGCGACTGTACGTCATTGTTGCAAGCTATCGGTGTGCATAGCCGGTTAGTTACGTATCACGGGCCGATGGGGGTGGATTGGCTACGTTCAGGTCGCGAAAGTGATGTGGCTGATTTATGGGACCTTTTGGAAGGACGAAAAAAAGAACAAGTCCTACTGAGTAACGATGGAGATGCTTCGGGTAATGATGAGTTATCGGAGTTACAGGAGCGTCCCTCTTTATTCCCTCGTAGGATTGAAGGTCGCCTTTGGGGCGGCAATGCTACGGTGCTTTGCAGTATTAGCGGTACCGCATATATGCCTAGCTTGGCGGAATGGCAAGAAGCGATTCTTATATTGGAGGACATTGGTGAGCCTCCGTATAAATTGGATCGGTTATTACAACAACTTCGTCTGCAGGGAATATTACGATCTGTTCGAGGAATTTTGCTAGGTACTTTTACCGATTGCAAGGATGAAGATACTAATGAAATCTATGATATGGAACGCATGATCATTACGTATGCAATGGAGGGACGTACCACGGGCGATATTCCTTTTATCGGGCATATCCCCTTGGGCCACGGAGCACCTCATAAGGCGTTGCCTATCGGGCAATGGGTACATATTGAAAACGGATGTATTTCATGGACATAAAATAATGGATAGGAGGTAAAATACCGGTGAGCTATATTGTTGATAATAAAAAAGAAGCAGAGCGTATACAGCGAGAAAAAATTGCCGTTCGGACGATTGACCGTATTGCGGAAGGCTTGATTGATGTATCTAAACGATTACATGCCCATCCGGAGCTGGGGGGCGAAGAGCATTATGCGGTGACGGCGGTTAGTGCCTATTTAGATGAACAAGGATTTACTGTACGTGAAGATCTTAGCGAGAACGGACACTATCCCATATTGAAAACCGCGCTGCGTGCCGATAAAGGCGGCACAGAACAGGGACAGTATGATAGTAATGATATCTCTAGTCAGGGTCGGTTGTTGAATAATGCATATAAAATGGCTTTTCTCGGGGAATATGATGCATTACCGGGGCTGGGGCATGGATGTGGTCACAATCTTATTGCTATGATGAGTATCGGCGCAGCTGTTGGTTTTAGTGAAGCTATGCCGGAGGTAGTGACTACCTTTTTCGGTTGTCCGGCAGAAGAAACGGTTGGCGGCAAGGTGTTTATGAGTGAAGCAGGCTTATTTAAACCCTATGATGCGGCACTTATTATTCATCCCGGCGGATGTAATGAATTAGGTGGGACTTCGTTAGCTACGCATCCCTTAGAAGTACGTTTTACCGGACGTTCGGCTCATGTAGCTTCGTTAGTCGACAGGGGAATTAATGCATTGGATGCGGCGGTTGTGTTCTATCGTAAGGTTATGGATATTAAAAATGAATTTGGCAGTGCAGCCGTTATCGGCGCGATTTTTACGGAAGCAGGACAAGCTCCGAATGTAATTCCTGACAAGGCAACGGTTCGCTTAACGGTACGATCGCATACGGTTGACCATTTGGAAGAGGTTGTATTACCACGTATTCGTAACGCAGCGGCCGAGGCGGCCGCGGAAATAGGGGCTGCTGTTGAAACAGAGCATTACGAGCCTTTGTTTAAAGAAATGAAAGAAGATTTGACCCTGCGTTCCATTGTAGGAGATACGATGAAAGAGTTTGGCTTTGAGCCACGTCTGCTACCGGAGGATGAAGCCGATGGCAGTACCGATGTAGGCAATGTATCACATGATATTCCTACGGTACAACCGACATTAAATATCGGGGATGGTTTAGAGATTCATACACCTGCTTTTGCAGCAGCCGCAGGATCTGATGAGGGGTATCGTCGCGCTGTTATCGGGGCAAAGATTATGGCTGTCGCTGCTATTCGATATTATTATGAAAAATAGTTATTATGTGACTTAGGTCACTAAACTGTACAATAGAAGTATGTTACAAGTAAAAATGATTGCTCATAGCGAATCATCAAGAGGCTAGCAATAGATAGGAAGTACATTATATAGACTGTCTCTGTATGTGCGTTCTCTACCTTTTATGGATTGTGCTATGGATTTACGGTAAGTACAGTGGTTGACTAAGGAGTTACATTATGAAGACATCAGTTATTCTTCATTCGTTATTCAGTGAGTTTTCGATGGAACAGCTGAAGGGGATTATGGATTTGACGGAGCGATACAATGGCAAGCTTCGTGTAGTTGTAACGGGAATTCAAATTTACGATATAGAAAAAGAGGATAAGCCTGCTATTCTGGCGGCATTACCGGAAGGCGTGTATCCGGTCAAGCATAATGCAGTGAACTCCGTAGTCGCTTGTCGCGGCACGGATGGATGCAGTCATGCTTTTATGCAGACCATACCTTTGGGAAAGGCTATCGACACAAACTATTTCGGGGAAGAAATGCCTAATAAAATTCGTATTGGCATTAGCGGATGCACAAGGTGCTGTGCCGAATCGATGATTAAAGATATCGGTGTGTATGGATTGCCCGATGGATTTGTGTTGGTAGCCGGCGGCAAAAGCGGAAATCGTCCAAAGGGTGGTGAAGTATTGCTGAAGGGATTAAGTCCCGAAGAAGCGGAAACAAAAATTGCAGAGCTCCTATCGTGGTATAAGGCGAATGCATTACCGAAAGAAAAATTTGATCATTGTTTAGAACGATTGGGAAATCCTTTCGCGGAATGAAGAATTCGTCTTTGAAGTTGAAAACGTAAACTACAATATATTCTTAACAGGCAGCGGAATCAAATAAATTGTGGCAGAAGCTTACATGTGTAGAAGGTGCTGCGTCACAAGGTATGTAAGAATTTAATATGAAGCATAGATGTCAAGGCGTTAGAACAGAAATCTGTAAAGGGCAAAGAGTTGTCTTGCCCTTTTGACTAAACAGTCGCAATGCAGAGTTTCGGAAAAATATAGCCTTGACATTTTAATGTTATATGATAATATATTACCTGTAGTTAGCACTCGATGGTAGTGAGTGCTAATAAGTGAGGTGTGATTATGGATGAACGAAAACGACGCATCTTACACGCTATCATTCAAGACTACATACGATCGGCCGAGCCGGTAGGCTCCCGAACATTAGCTAAGAACTATGATCTGGGAATTAGCCCGGCCACGGTTCGTAACGAGATGTCCGATTTGGAGGACTTAGGTTTTTTGGAACAGCCTCATACTTCGGCGGGGCGTATTCCTTCCGCAAAAGGATATCGATATTATGTAGACTCGATGATTCATGGAACAGGTACTGAGCGAGGAGATGCTGAAGAAATTCACAGACTTTGGCAAGCTAAACCGGGAAGCTTTGATGAGTTCTTTTTAAATGTGGCAAAGCTAATATCTAACATTAGTCACAATATGAGCTTGTTCTTGGCACCGGCGCATGATTCTTCAACCATCAAGTTTATACACATTTTGCCTATTGATTCACAACGGGCAGTAATGGTGGTCGTAACCGATCGAGGTGCATTGGATAATGAACCTATGTATTTCGAAGAACCGGTGGCTGAGGAAGAGTTACATGCTGCGGCAATGCGTTTTGCCAATGCATTAAAGGATTCGCCTATCAGTGAATTGAGCCTGTACAGCTTAAAGGCAACGGTTCGAATTATCGAAGGACCGAAGCGATTGCTCGAAGAAATGGCGGCGGCATTACACCGTGCCATTGCTAAACGCAAGCTATTTTACTCCGTGGGAACAACAGCATTGTTGGAACAGCCGGAGTTTAAAGATATAAAAAAGGTACAGCCGATATTGTCAATGTTGGAACAACAGGATCAGTTGAGCCGGCTGTTGCAAGGCAAATCTCATGATGGTATTGATATTCGCATTGGTGAAGAAAACGAGGCGGAGCCGTTAAAAGATTTGAGTTTGATACAAGCGGATTTCGGTGGGGATAAAGAAAAAATTGGCACATTGGCAATTTTGGGACCGACGCGTATGGAGTACGGTCGAATCATCGGAATCTTAACGTATATGCAACAGTTTATAGATGCATTGGCATCATCGACGAATAGAAAGTAATGAGGTGATTCACCGAATGTCAACAGAGGAAATGAAGGAAAAAGAACAGGTAGTCGAAGAGGTGCAGGCAGACGAAATGCCGGAAATTACTGACGAAGCTCCGGAGGCAGAGGCTGTGGAAGCGGAAGCACAAGCAGCAGAAGAAGCTTTGGCGGAGTGGGAAAAACGGTATACTCGTTTGCAAGCTGACTTTGAGAATTTTAAACGCAGGACCGCTCAGGAGAAGGAGCAGTTGGCAGGTTTTGTAAAAGGCGACGTAATGAAAGATTTGTTCAGTGTACTGGATAATTTCGAGCGGGCTTTGGCAGTACCGACTACACCGGAAACGAAGGCGTTCTTGGATGGTTTTGTTATGATTCATCAGAATCTCATGGCTATGCTCAGTAAACACGGATTGGCCGTTATCGAAGCAGTAGGACAGCCATTTGATCCTAATTTCCATCAGGCTATCATGCGTGTTGAGTCCGATGAATATCCGGATGATACTGTGTGTGAAGTATTGCAGACAGGCTATACCGTAGATGGTCGCACCGTGCGCCCGGCTATGGTTAAGGTAGTTCACAATGGATAATGTAAATACACAAATTGTTTGATATAAAGTAAAAATGTAGTAGGAGGTCATGTAACATGGCAAAAGTAATTGGTATTGACTTAGGGACAACAAACTCGGTTGTTGCTGTTATGGAAGGCGGCGAACCGGTCGTAATCACAAATCAGGAAGGTTCTCGTTTGACTCCGTCCGTAGTTGGTTTCGCCAAAAATGGCGAACGCTTGGTAGGTCAGTTGGCGAAACGTCAGGCTGTTTCCAATCCGGAACGTACGATTTCTTCCATTAAACGTCACATGGGTAGTGATTATAAAGTAACGATTGATGACAAGAGCTATACGCCGCAGGAAATTTCTGCTATGGTATTGCAGAAGTTGAAAGCTGACGCAGAAGCATACTTAGGTGAAACAGTAAAGCAGGCTGTTATTACGGTTCCGGCATACTTCACCGATAGCCAGCGTCAGGCAACTAAAGATGCAGGTGCTATCGCCGGTCTTGATGTACTCCGTATTATCAACGAACCGACAGCAGCAGCTTTGGCATACGGAGTAGATAAAGATGAAGAAGGTAAAGTGCTCGTATTTGACTTGGGCGGCGGTACCTTTGACGTGTCCATTTTGGAATTAGGCGACGGCGTATTTGAAGTAAAAGCAACCAGCGGTAATAACCACTTAGGCGGCGATGACTTCGACCAACGCGTTATGAATTGGATGATTGAAGAATTCAAGAAGGAAACAGGTATTGATTTATCCAACGACAAAATGGCCGATCAACGCTTAAAAGAAGCTGCTGAAAAAGCTAAGATTGAATTATCCGGCGTTATGAGCACAAACATCAACTTGCCATTCATTACCGCCGACGCTACCGGCCCGAAACATTTGGACTTGACCTTAACCCGTGCTAAGTTCGAAGAACTCACTCGTGACCTTGTAGAAGCAACTATCGAACCGACCCGTAAGGCATTGGCTGATTCCGGTTTGTCTGTAAATGAAATTGATAAGATTCTTTTGGTAGGCGGTTCTTCCCGTATTCCGGCTGTTCAGGAAGCTATCAAGCGCGTATTGGGCAAAGAACCTACGAAGAATGTTAACCCGGATGAATGCGTAGCTGTCGGTGCTGCTATTCAAGGCGGCGTATTGGTTGGTGAAGTTAAGGACGTATTGCTTCTCGACGTAACTCCATTGTCCCTTGGCATTGAAACATTGGGTGGCGTATTTACCCGTATTATTGACCGCAATACGACAATTCCGACTTCCAAGAGTCAGGTATTCTCCACGGCCGCAGATAATCAGCCGTCCGTAGATATTCATGTATTGCAGGGTGAACGCGACTTTGCGGCAGATAACAAAACGTTGGGTCGTTTCGAATTGACCGGAATTCCGGCAGCTCCGCGTGGGGTACCGAAGATTGAAGTTACTTTCAACATCGATGCTAACGGTATCGTTAATGTAAAAGCTAAAGACCTCGGCACAGGTAAGGAACAGGCTATTACGATTACTTCCTCCGGCGGATTGCAGCAGGATGAAATCGATCGCATGGTAAAAGAAGCAGAAGCACATGCAGCTGAAGATAAAGCTAGAAAAGAAAAAATCGAAGTTAAAAACAATGCAGACTCCTTGGTTTACCAGGCTGAAAAAGCATTGAAGGACTTTGAAGGTAAGGCCGATGCAGCTGTGCTTGAACAGGTTAAGACGGCAAAAGATAAATTGAAAGCTTCTATCGAAGCCGATGATGTGGAAGCAATTAAGAAAGACAGCGAAGCATTGACGAAACCGTTGTATGAGTTGTCTACAAAGATGTACGAACAGGCACAGGCTGCCGGTGCAGCCGGAGCTGAAGGTGCTCAGGCAAACGGCGGTGCTCAGCAGCAGGCACAGGATGATGTAGTTGATGCAGACTACACCGAAGTTAAAGACGATAAAAAGAACTAAGAAGGGCTGGTAGACGATGGCAAAAGACTACTATGAAGTCCTTGGCGTAGATAAAAATGCATCACAAGATGAAATAAAAAAGGCCTTCCGCAAGAAGGCACGTCAATACCATCCCGATGTGAATCGTGATAATCCGAAAGAAGCGGAAGAACGTTTTAAAGAAGCCAATGAAGCGTATGAAGTTTTGTCCGATGAAACTAAACGCGCACAATACGACCAGTACGGGCACGAAGCCTTCACCCAAGGTGGAGGCGCCGGTGCCGGTGGATTTGGTGGTTTTGGTGGTCAAGGCGGATTCGGAGGCTTTGGCAGCGGTGGCGGCTTCGGCGATATTTTTGATATGTTTTTCGGCGGTGGCGGGCATGAACCGCAAGGTCCGCAGAAAGGTGCCGATTTACGTCAAGACGTTGATATCAGCTTTGAAGATGCTGCGTTCGGTAAGTCAATGGTTATCGAAATTCAGCGTCATGAAGATTGCGATCATTGTCATGGTACCGGCGGCGAACCGGGAAGCAAGGTAGAAACTTGCCCGCGTTGTCATGGTACGGGGCAGGAAACGGTTGTTCAGAATACACCGTTTGGTCAGATTAGGACAGCAAGAACCTGTTCGGCTTGTCATGGCAGCGGTAAACACATTGAAAAACCTTGTTCGAAATGTCATGGCTCCGGTCAAACCGTGGCACGACGTAAAATTGAAATCAAAATCCCTGCCGGTGTGGATAACGGTTCACGCCTGCGTGTAGCCGGTGAAGGCGAACCGGGAACAAAAGGCGGCCCGAAGGGTGATTTGTACGTATATATCTACGTACGCCCGCATCGCGAGTTCGAACGACAAGGTAATGAAGTGGTAAGCAAGGCCAACATTACCTTTGCACAGGCAGCACTAGGAGCTACGATTTTAGTTAATACCTTGGATGGTAAAGTAGAATTGAAGATTCCTGAAGGAACGCAAACCGGTACCGTATTCCGTATTAAGGGCAAAGGTATTCCGTACTTGCGTAATCCTAAGCAAAGAGGGGATCAACATATTCGCGTTACTGTAGAAACACCGAAGAAGCTTAGCGATAAGCAGCGCCAGCTATTGCTTCAATTTGCCAAGGAAGGTAAAGAGGATGTTTCGGTACTTAAGGTAAGTAAAAGTTTATTGAAAAATCTCGGTGAGAAATTAAAGGATGCACTGGATTTAGATAAATGACACATGAGGTGAACGGATGAAATGGATTGAAATCTCCGTTACCGCAGATAGAGTAGTCATCGATGAGGTGACTACTCTTTTTGATACTCTGACGGTAAACGGAAGTATTGAAGAGGATGTACCGGAGGAGCCTGACAAGGTTCGTTTAGTATTTTACGGTGATGCGAATATACCGGAAGCTGCTTGGCAAGAACGTGTTGAAAATGAGTTGAGCCGAGCGAAGATTAATTATGATGAAGTAACTACTAAGACGGTTACCGATGATGATTGGTATAACAGTTGGCAGCAATACATACAGCCCACGGAAATTTTACCTGGCGTAATTATTAAACCGGCATGGCAAGCGTATGAGGCTTCCGAGGGAGAAACGATTATTGAAATTGATTCGGAGTTATCTTTTGGAACGGGCGCACATGAGACGACGCAGGCTTGTGCGGAGCTGATGGCAAAATACGGTAAAGAAAAGAAGGTATGTTTGGATATCGGTACGGGTACGGCTGTATTATTGTTAATTGCACATGTGTTGGGAATTCCCGAATTAATTGGTGTTGACATTGATCCGGAAGCAGCTGTACAGGCACAAAAAAACTGCAAGGCCAATGCTGTGGACGCTACCATTTATTGCGGTGATTTAGATAGTGAATTTCATGGTAAAGCTGATTTAGTCATGGCCAATCTTACTGTAGATCCGTTGAAAATTGTATTGCCCGGGATTAGCAAAAAAATGACTAAAGATGGTATACTTATTGTCAGCGGGATTATTGATGAACGCTATGAAGAAATCATGCCGTATATTACGGCGCATTGGCAAATAAAGGAGGAGCTTGTTAAAGGGCCGTGGCATACGTTGGCACTTGTGCAGGCAAAGTAATTACCTATGAAGAAGATTTTTATACCTACGCCATTGGCCGATGCTATTGTTATCCCACGCGAAGAGACCCATCATTTATTGCGCGTGTTTCGACATCCACAGGACAAGCCCGTTGTTGTAGGCGGTAGTGACGGTCGCAGTGGGGTTTACCAAATTATAGCGGTTGAAGATGGTTGCGCCCGTGCACATTGTATTCGCTATTGTGACGAAGACATGGCTGATGGGCCCGAAATCATATTGATGCAAGCATTTCTAAAAGGTGATCGCTTTGAATGGGTATTGCAAAAGGCAACTGAGCTTGGCGTAAATCGCATATATGCGGTAAAAACCGAAAACTGCGTTGCAAAATATACCTCCGATAAACTAGCAGGTAAAACGGCTCGTTGGGAAAAAATTATTCGCGAAGCAGGGCAGCAATGTGGGAGAATGGCGTTGCCGTCGTTAGTAATACCTGAGTCTATGCATAATGTCTGCGCGGAAGAAGAGAATATTCGGTGGCTGGTTGCCTATGAAGACGAAGATAAACATACGTTGCGGGAACGTCTCGAAGAGGCTACTCTCGCAGGCTGTGACCGTATCGGGATTATCATCGGGCCCGAAGGCGGCTTTGATGCTTCCGAGATTGAGGCGTTGATGTCTGTAGGTGCATATCCTGTATCGTTGGGTTCCAATATTTTGCGTGCCGAAACAGCGGCTGTTGCTGCGGTGAGTATGATTTCTTATCATTATATGAAATGAGAGCCAACGAAGCTAAGCGGGCAGAAATAGATAAGGTATGTATAAACTGTCAGTCGATGAGAGTTTGATGTATAAGGAGCTGAGATGAAAACAGTAGCATTTACAACGCTGGGCTGTCGTGTTAATCAATATGACACGGATGCTATGCGAGGATTATTTATTCAAAAAGGATATGAGCCGGTTGATTTTGACAGCAAGGCTGATATTTATGTGATTAATACATGTTCCGTAACGAACATGGGGGAACGAAAATCAAGACAACTGATTCGGAAAGCAAAGCGAACCAATGAAGATGCGTACATTGTAGTTACCGGTTGTTATGCACAGCTGGCACCTGATGCGATTGCAGCCATTGATGGGGTTAACCTGGTTATCGGAACGAACAACCGCCATAAAATTGTAGAATTGGTGGAACAGCTGGAAACAACGGAAAAGCAAATCAATGCGGTGCGCAATATTATGGAGCAAGCTACGTTCGAGGAAATGCCTTTGTACGGTAATGAAATCGATAAGGCTCGTGCCTTTATGAAAATTCAAGAAGGCTGTAATAACTACTGCTCCTTCTGCATAATTCCTTACACGCGAGGTAAGCTGAAATCGCGGCGTGTTGACGATATCAAGCAAGAAGCACAGCGTTTGGTAGATCATGGCTACCATGAAATTGTACTTACCGGCATTCACTTGGGAAATTACGGCGTGGAGTTACCGGGGCGTCCTAATCTGGCTGCCGTTGTAAAAGAATTACTTACTATCGATGGATTGGAACGCATTCGTTTGGGATCCATCGAATCGGTAGAGGTATCACCGGAGCTGGTAGAACTTATGGCGACGGAAAAACGCTTTTGTTCCCATTTGCATTTACCGTTACAAGCCGGATCGGATGCGATATTAAAAGCGATGAATCGCCACTATACATTGGATGAATACAAGGCGCTTATACGAAATTTACGGGCGCGCATCCCCGGTCTTTCGGTGACAACGGATATTATTGCGGGATTCCCCGGTGAGACGGATGAGCTTTTTGAAGAAACATTAAATACGGTAAAAGAAATTGGATTTACTCATATTCATGCCTTCCCGTATTCAAAACGCGAAGGTACACCGGCAGCCGTTATGGATAATCAAGTACCGGAAGCCGTTAAGAAAACACGCGTTGCTCTTTTAAACGAACAAGGCAGTTTAGGATTACAAACATTTGCCGCGAATCTTGTAGGTAAACCGGCAGAAATTCTTATTGAACGTGAGGAAGACGGTTGGTACGAAGGCTTTACTAATGAGTACATTCACGGTAGAATAAAAAAGGGAGATGCCGAGTATCAGATAGGCGATATTGTCGGTGGTACGGTTGTCTCCGTAGATGGCGAGTTTGTAACGATTGCATAGCATAAGGAGGGTTGACACATGAGCGAATGTCTATTCTGTAAAATTGCAGCCGGAGAAATACCGTCCAATAAAGTTCTGGAAAATGAAAATTTCATTGCCTTTTACGATATAAATCCGGTGGCGAAGGTACATGTATTGGTTATTCCGAAGAAACATGTAGCGAATATCGCGCACCTAACAGATAAAAATGAATCGTATGTTGACGGCATGCTCAGTTTTATTCGCGATGTAGCGAAGGAACTGGGAATCTCTGCCGACGGATACCGTGTAATTTTGAATACCGGTGCGAAAGCAGGGCAGACGGTATTCCATCTGCATGCCCACGTATTGGGCGGTCAAGAGTTCGGTTGGCCTGATGCATAATCACAGGTAATAACCATCTTCGGATACATGTACTCCTGTCCTAATGAGAAAGGTGTAGGCTATGCGGATATAGGCTGCTAATATTGACAAACTTAGTTCAAGTTATTATAATAAGCTTATGTGCGTATATATAAATACCTGCACTTCCATAAAACATTTTGGAGGGAGGGATATAGATGTCTGAAATTAAAGTCGGTAAAAACGAAACGCTTGAAAGTGCTCTTCGTCGTTTTAAACGCTCCTGCCAAAAAGCGGGTGTTTTGTCTGAAGTAAGAAAACGCGAACACTACGAAAAACCGAGCGTAAAGAGAAAGAAAAAATCTGAAGCAGCGCGCAAACGCAAATTCAGAGGATAAGATTTATCTTGGAGGCATTGTATGTCCTTAAAAGATCAGCTTAAAGCGGATATGAAAGACGCTATGAAGGCTCGCGAAGCGGGCAAGACAGCATTATCGGTTATCCGAATGGTTAATAGCGCAATAAAAAATGTAGAAATCAATGAAAAACGAGAACTTGATGACACGGATGTTATGGGGATCGTGGCAAAGGAAATGAAGCTTCGTCAAGATTCTTTGGCAGAATTCAAAAAAGGACATCGTGATGATTTGATAGCTCAGGTAGAAGCCGAAATGGCCGTGCTTACCAAATATTTGCCGGAACAGCTTAGCGAAGATAAAATTCGCGACATCGTAACGGCTGTGCTCAGTGAAATGACTGCACCGATTAAGATGGGAGATGTAATGGCAAAGGTTATGCCGCAAACAAAAGGCAGAGCTGACGGGAAATTGGTTAATACCATTGTTCGTCAGGAGATTGCGAAAATTAACGGCTAAGCTATTGACATACAGTTAGGAAATATGATAGTATTTCCGTAAAAGATAATACTGGTCAATGAAGACCCCTTAGCCTATTGTGTAATGCAATGGGTAAGGGGTCTTTTTGCTATTTGACCAGTTGAGAAAACAGTGAATGGAGGAGCTATTATGGCAAACGAATTATTGTATTACATTCCGGCAGGGCAGTATGGTAAAGAAGGGGTTTTGGCTTTACTGGAACAGCACCCGGAAATTAAATTTGTATCGTTGGTAGGTGTTGACTTGGCAGGTAACGATACGGATGAAAAAATTCCAATTTCCATGTTCTTTGATGACTACGAAGATTTCTTCGAAGGACGCATGGTACAAACCGACGGCTCCTCCGTTGTGTTAACGGACATTGCTACGCTCAATAATGCGCGCGTTGATATGTGGGCCGATGCCAGTGTAAATTGGTTTATTGATTATAATTATGAAAACCTCGACCCTATGACAGGATTGCCTACAGGTACTCTTCGCATTCCGGCCTTCCTTATGCACTGCGATGAATATGTAGACTCTCGCTCTATTTTAAAACGCAGTGTAGATTACGTAAAATCCGAATTGTTGGCTATGCTTAAAAATAACTATGTTCCGGGCATGGATCATGTAAAGGGCGAAGACATCGCTGATATTTACTTCACTACAGCTACGGAATTGGAATTCTGGGTTAAAACACCGTCTAAGGTGGTTAGCACAAAAGAATTGTCTACGTCTCAGAAATTGCAGGAACAATATTGGCAGCGTACGCATGGTGCCGTACGTACTGCGATGGAACAGGCGGTAGAACGCCTTGATCAGTATGGTTTACACGCAGAAATGGGGCACAAAGAAGTAGGCGGCGTTAAGGGTAAAATCGATGACGAAGGTCACATGGATCATGTATTGGAACAGTTGGAAATCGACTGGAAATATACGAGCAACCCTTTGCAGACGGCAGATAACGAATTGCAGGCGCGTATCATTGTTCGCGAAGTATTCCGCGAAAACGGTCTTGATGTAACCTTCCAGGCAAAACCGATTATTGGCGTAGCCGGTTCCGGTGAACATACTCATTTTGGTTTGATGGCTAAATTGAAGAACGGCAAGATGGTTAATCTCTTCTCGCCGGAAGATATGAAAAAGGCTGCCTTGAGTCCGTTGGGCATCGGCGCTATCATGGGTCTTCTTAAAAACTATGAAGCTATTAACCCGTTCATTTCCTCTACGACAGACTCTTTGAATCGTTTGAAACCCGGTTTCGAAGCACCGGTTTGTATCGTAACCTCTATCGGTGAAGATCCCAGCGTGCCGAGCCGTAACCGTACCATTCTTTGCGGTCTGATTCGTGATATCGATAATCCGATGGCAACGCGTTTTGAATTGCGTTCCCCGAATCCGTACACTAATACATACACTGCTTTGGCGTTGATGTACTTAGCTGCCTTTGACGGCATGAGCTATGTAATTAACTCCGGTAAGACTCCGGCACAGCTTCTTGATGAATTGTCCAAGGCACCGGAAGATGTAACGGATTACCTGGAAACCGGTCGTGCATATCGTTCCGAAAAAGATGTGTTCGAAGATTACACGCAGGAAGAACGCGATGTGATGTTTGGTAAACCGCCGGCAACGGTATGGGAAAATGTGTTGGGCTATAAAAACCATCCGGAAAAAGTGGATGTACTCAGCCGCGGGAATGCATTCAGCCGTCGTTTGATGGATTCTTTCATCGCCGGTGTCATGACTCGTTGGACGTTGGAATTGGCTAATCGTATTGTACCGGCTAACATCAAGGCGGTACGTGCTATGAAGCCGGTTCATACTACGGACGATGTAGTAGATACAGCTCGTTGGGATGCTGTAAACGAATTGCGCATCTATTTGGCTAAGGATACTGCTACGGCTAAGAGCTTGTTTACTCGTATCACCGAAGCCATTGCGGCGAAAGACTATGATACGGCTTCTGCTTTACAGGTAGAAATGAATGAAAAAATGCCTCTCTTGGAAGCAAAATATGCAGAATATGTGCGTAACATTCTGTAATAAGTCATAGATTACACGAAAGAGTTCCTTCTCGTAATGAGGGGGAGCCCTTTTTGTAATGCCTCTGTACCTTGTCAGATTAGACGGCTGTTGTTATAATTGAATTAAATTCATAGGATAAGCCACTAGGGGTGCTAACTGCTGAGATTGACACCAGTCAAATCCCTTTGACCTGATCCGGATAATGCCGGCGTAGGAAAGTGGTGTACCGTACAGTAGGGACACCTCACCATTCCGGCGGAGGTGTTTTTTATTTGGAGGTGTGTTGTATGAAGAAAAGTATTATCGCAGCTATGTTTATTGCCATCGGTGTGGCGCTGTCAACATTTCATGTTACTATTGGCGGTGCCAAAATATTTCCGGTGCAGCATATGATTAATGTTATACTCGCAGTGTTGGTAGGTGCACGCTACAATGTGTCGGCCGCCTTTGGCACATCATGCTTAAGAAATCTATTGGGGCTGGGTTCACCATTAGCCTTTCCCGGGAGCATGGTCGGTGCATTTCTAGCGGGACTTACATATCGATACACAAATAATATTGTGTTGACGGCCTGTGCAGAGGTGGTGGGTACCGGAATTATCGGAGCTATCATCAGCTATCCTATTGCTGCATTTTTATTGGGAAAAGAAATGGCGATTATGACGTTGATTATTTCCTTTACGGCAAGTACGGCAGCCGGTTCGTTCATGGCCGTTCTGATTTTGTATGTATTAGAGCGTAAAGGAATGTTGGAACGTTTACGCCATGGATTGTATTCGTTATAAACGATGTGAAGCAAGGAGGTAACAGTATGAAATTAGCAACAGCGTTGACAATAGCCGGTACGGATCCGACCGGCGGTGCAGGTATTATGGCCGATTTAAAATCGTTTACGGCGCGTGGTGTCTACGGGATGGCTGTGGTGACCAGTGTGGTTGCGCAGAATACGATGGGGGTACGTGCCATTGAAAATATTTCACTGGATATGCTGGAGGCACAGCTAAAAGCGGTGTATGATGATATTTCCCCTATGGCGGTTAAGACCGGTATGTTGGCTACGGCAGATATGATGCGTGTTATTAAACCGTTTTTATCAAGGGCAACACCATATGTAATGGATCCTGTTATGGTGGCAACCAGCGGAGATGCATTGATTGATGAAGAGGCCCGTCACCATTTGATTAGTGAACTTATGCCGCTGGCCACATTGGTTACACCTAATTTACCGGAAGCGGAATTTTTGGTAGGACGCAAGCTTACAACAGAAGCAGATATTGATAAAGCGGCTCATGAAATTTTGACGGAGATGGGGCCGAAGGCAGTAATTATAAAGGGTGGTCATATCGGAGCGGATGCTACCGACTATTTATATGTCAAGGGAGAAGAACGAAGAACCTGGACATCGCCCAAATTCGATACACCGCATACTCACGGTACAGGCTGTACCTTCTCGGCCGTAATTGCTGCGGAATTGGCAAAGGGCAAATCAATTGCCGAAGCAGTGGCGGTAGGCAAGGCTTTCATTACGACAGCCATCAAAGAAAATCCGGGCTTAGGTAAGGGACACGGACCGGTAAATCACATGGCTTATCACGAGTGATGTAGGAATACACCGGTAAGCCGGTTATACATCGATTGATTAGAGTTAAAGAAGAGATAACAAGAAAGAAGGACACACGTACATGAAGTATATGGACCTCGTTCGCAGCAAACAGCCATTGGTTATTTGTTTGACGAATGATGTAGTGAAAAATTTTACGGCAAACGGTCTTATCGCAGTCGGTGCATCACCGGCTATGAGCGCGCATGCCGATGACTTAAAAGATTTATTGCGTTATGCAGGAGCACTGTTAATTAATATAGGTACTGCCGATGAACGGTCGGAAGCGTTGTATCATGCGGCTATGACGATTGCTAATGCGTATGGCGTGCCGGCTGTGTTGGATCCGGTAGCCTGCGGCGCATCGGCATTTAGAAAACGCATTGCCCTGGAATTATTAGAACAGCATAGCTTTGCCGTTCTTCGCGGTAATGCCAGCGAAGTGGCAGCCCTAATCGGGGAAAGGGTACAAAGTAAAGGGGTGGATTCGCAAGCTGCGGAGGACGTAGCAGCTATTGCTCGGGCTGCTGCCAAGACCTATGGACTCACCGTGGCTGTTACCGGTGAAACCGATGCAGTTTCAAACGGAAAGGAAGTTTGCTTGTTGCACAACGGATCGGCGATGATGCCGAAAGTCGTAGGAACCGGTTGTCTGTTAGGGGCAGTCGTAGCTGCTTATGTAGGTGTGGCCGCTGATGATACGTATGAAGCCTGTGCTGAAGCACTGGGCATGTATGCGGTAGCCGGCGAGCTTGCGGCGGAAGCACCTTTGGGACATCGTCCCGGTCATTATGCGGTACATTTTATTGATGCACTGTATACAGTAACGGACGAAGCGGTTCGTCAACGTTTGTATAAGGAGGTGCAGGCATAGCATGGAATATAAACGAATTCCCGTACGACCAGCATTGGCAGTCTATTTTATTTGCGGCACCCAAGATTGTCCGCACGATCCGTTGGATACCATAGAAACGGCCTTGCGCAGTGGAGTGACGATGTTTCAACTGCGCGAAAAAGGGCAGGGCTCGTTAACCGGAGATGCAAAGCGAATCTTTGCCAAGAAGGTACAGCAACTTTGTAAAACCTATGACATTCCTTTTTTAGTAAACGATGATATTGACCTAGCCTTAGAGCTTAATGCAGATGGTATTCATATTGGCCAAGATGATATGGATATTGTCGAGGCCCGTCGATTATTTCCTGATAAAATCATCGGCTTGTCTGTAGGTAACGAAGAAGAGTATAGACAGTCAAATGTAGCGTTAGCCGATTATATCGGTACCGGACCGGTGTATCCTACAATTTCAAAAGACGATGCATCACCGGCAACAGGGACGGCGGGAATTACATGTGTGCGACAATTAGATGCAACAATCCCCATAGTAGGTATTGGGGGAATTACGGCTGGCAATGCGGCTGATGTCATTCGTGCCGGCGCAGACGGTGTGTCGGTTATTTCCGCTATCAGTCGCGCGGACAATGTAAGTTGTGCAGTAAAAGCGTTGCGCGAAGCAGTATACGGCGTGTTAGACAAATGAGGATACGCCGGAGACGTACGTCGCAGAGCTAGTCAACTACATATAGCAAGATATAATTTAATTACATAGATACGTGAATGTATAGCGAAAAGATTGTAAAAAAGATTCTGTAAAAAGATTGTACAAAAAGAATATATAAAAAAGAGATGTAACAACGGAGAACAGGCTCCATGTGTTACATCTCTTTTTATTTGTACTAATTGTTAATCAGCCGTAATATGCATGACGGCGATATGTGTTACCCTATAAATTAGAGAGCAGCTTTAGCGGCTTCTACAGCAGCATCGAAGTTTACAGCATTAGTTACTTCCGGAACATATTCAACGTAAGTAACTTTGTCGTTTTTGTCAACAACAACGATACCACGAGTCAAAAGACGAAGTTCTTCAATTAAGAAACCATAGTTAGTACCGAAGCTTGCATCTTTGTGGTCGGACAAGGTAACAACGTTGTCAACGCCGGCAGAACCGCACCAACGTTTCTGTGCAAACGGCAAGTCCATAGATACAGTCAATACAACAACGTCATCGGAAAGAGCCGTTACATTCTGATTGAACCAACGAGTCTGAGCATCGCATACGCCGGTATCAAGAGACGGTACAACGGAGAAAATTTTAACCTTGCCTTCGTAGTCTTTTAAGGTTTTTACTGCCAAACCATTATCAAGCAAAGTGAAGTCAGGGGCTTTGTCGCCTACTTTAACTTCTTTGCCTACGAGAGTCATCGGGTTGCCAACAAAAGTAATTACACCAGTACGTTTTTCCATGGTTACTAAACCTCCTATATTTCACATCTTAGAAAAGAATACAATATCCTCTATCAATTGATAGTGTAGCATGATAGAATAGAAAAGTAAATCGGAATTTAACGATATAATAAACTTACTGATAAACGAGGAGTTAAAATGAGCAAGTTTTCTTTGTTTAATCAATTCTTTAAAGGCTATGGGCACATATATCTTTTAGGGGTATGTATGCTGATAGCCATTGATATTTTATTCTTGTGGGTACCTAGGTTGACCGGGGATGCCATTAATACGTTGTATTATGGTAAGGAAGGACTGACACATTACATTTGGTTGTTTGTGCTTGTCGCCGTTGTGGTTACTGTATTAAAGTTTTCATCCCGGCATTTACTGTTAGGATCCATACGGCGTTTTGAATTTTTGTTGCGTCGTCGCTTATTTGATCATGCCTTATATATTCCGACTGCGTATTACGAAAAGAACGGTCCCGGCAAGGTAATGGCCTTGATGACAAACGATGTTACCACGTTGCGCGTATCCTTAGGGTTGGGCGTAATGATTTTCGTAGATGCCATTTTTTTTGGTATCTTTTCATTCTTTCTCATGGCGAAGCAGGTATCGGCGCAATTGGCCATGACCATATTGACTCCCATGCCGTTTATCGTGGTAGCCATGCTGGTGTTAAGCCGTCGTATGCGTCGTAAGCAACGGGAAGCGCAAAATACGTATAGCGATTTGACGGAGTTTGCCCAAGAGTTATTCTTAGGTATGCCGGTAATCAGGGCATTTAATCGAGAACTTACCAGTTTACATCGCTTCATAGGTACCAACCGTACAAATTACGAAAAAAATATGAAGGTAGCTTTACTCGATGCGTTGTTGGCACCGGTTACCTATGTGGCTCCTTTTATTTGTTATGCCATTGCCATTTATGTATGTGGTAATCTTATTATTACCAACGAGATAACGGTTGGTGATTTTGTTGCCATTAATGGCTATCTCATTCTTATCATCGGTCCAATCATGGGGATTGGTTCCTTAGCATCGGTGCTGCAAAAAGGCTTTGCGTCTTTGGATCGTCTGTCCGATTTTTTAGCATTGCCGGAGGAAGTACCGGGTGATGAAACGGATGAGTTGAATCCGGCACCGTTACAGGTGCGGCACCTGACATTTGCATATCCGGAAACGACGGCACCGGTATTGCAGGATGTGACGGTCGATATTGAGGAAGGCGCGTTTATCGGTATTGTAGGCGGGCCGGGATCGGGAAAATCGACATTGTTCAAGTTGCTGTTGCGTTTGTATGATACGCCGCAGGGAACACTGTATATCGGCAATGAAGATATTACGACAATTCCTCTCAGTGTACTTCGACGCAGCATTGCCTATGTACCGGCGGAAACCTTTTTGTTAGGTACATCCATTGCCGATAATATTACCTTTGGTGAAGAAGCATCTCGTCATATTACCTTGGAAGAAGCAGCTAATCGTTCGGCGCTGCGTCGTGATTTATGGAATCGTATTCACGACAATGCGGCATTGCGTGAAGGCGGAGCGGATTTATCCGGCGGGCAAAAGCAGAGAATTAATATTGCGAGAGGATTATATAAAAATGCACCGTACTTATTGTTGGATGATAGCTTCTCGGCTTTAGATACGGTGAGTGCGGCAGGTATTATCAAGACATTGCGCAGAGGCCGACGTCAAACGTTGCTATTTATTTCGCAGCGACTGGAAGCCTTACGTGAAGCCGATCGAATTTTAGTATTTAAAGAAGGACGCATTGTGGAAGCCGGTACTCATGAAGAATTGTTGAGCCGTAATGGTGAATACTGTCGCCTTTATGCGCAACAACTACAAGGAGCAACACAGGGGAACAGTGAAGGTGCGTCTGGCAAAACGGAGGTGAACCCGTGATACATTATAAAGAAGAACGACCTAAACAAAGCGGCGATTGGTTGATGTTGCGTAGATTGGGTTCGTATATTAAGCCTCACGGTAAGCTTCTGATTGTGGCTGCCTTGTTTCTGGCCGTATCATTGGCGATGGAATTGATTCGTCCGTTACTCTTGAAAGGAGTTATTGATGAAGCTTTCCCGGAACGGAATGTAGGCATTATCATGAAATATGCAGGCTTATATTTCGGGTCGGTTATCATCAGTATGATCGCGCTGTTTATTGAAAATTATACATTACAATCTTTTGGTCAGCAGATTATTTATGAAATCAGAAATGTGGTATTCACTAAGCTAATCAGTCGATCACCGGCACATTTTAATGAGCTGCCGATCGGTAATTTGGTTACGCGCGTTACTAATGATACCGAAGCATTGCGGACACTTTATACCGATGTGGTGCTCAAACTTTGCAGCAGTAGCCTTATGATTATAGGTATATTGATTTCCATGTATTTCCTCAGTGTTCCGTTGGCATTGGTGGTATCCGTGTTGTTACCGCTGATGGCCGTGATTATCTTTGTATACCAAAAATACGCACGCAAGGCATTTCGCGGTGTACGCAGTAAATTGGCAGCCTCCAATACATCGGTACAAGAAATGCTGAATTTCATTGTCATCATAAAGTCGTACTTAGGCGAAAAGATTATGGCTAAACGCTACGATGCGGTAAGCCGAGAATTTTTGGCAGCGGGATTATTCGAAGTAAAAACCTTTGCCATTTTTCGCCCCATCGTGGATGGTCTTTTATTTGTAGCTATCATTGCTATTTTCAGCTTTACGAACTGGTTTGACGGTGTAACGGAAGCGGGGACGGTATTTGCCTTCCTGCGATATATCAATAAATTTTTTCAACCGTTAAAAGACATTGCGGATAAATATAATCAGCTGCAAAGTTCATTAGCCGGTGCGGAACGATTAGTGCCGATTATTAATGAAATAGAAGATGTACCGATTGAATCGGTAACGGTGCCGGATGAATTGATTCCGGTAAAGACAATTTCCTTTGAACACGTTTATTTTTCATACAATAATGATGATAACTACGTGTTAAAAGATATTAACTTTACTATACACGGCGGCGATTTTATCGGTATTGCCGGTCCTTCGGGTGGTGGGAAATCGACGCTGATGAGTTTGCTGATGGGATTTTACCGACCTACGAAGGGGTCCATTCGCATTAACGGCTATGACATTGCCGACTATGCACCGGCCGTAATTCGTGAGATAATGGGATATGTATTTCAAGATAGTCACTTGTTTAAAGGA
Source organism: Veillonella magna (assembly GCF_959600285.1). Taxonomy (NCBI): domain Bacteria; kingdom Bacillati; phylum Bacillota; class Negativicutes; order Veillonellales; family Veillonellaceae; genus Veillonella; species Veillonella magna. The sequence goes on from NZ_CAUGKU010000002.1 coordinate 83,354, forward strand.
ACGATTCGTGAGAATATAACATTATATGATACGGGCATAAAGGATTCGGATATTCAAAAGGCTACCGAACAGGCGCATTTGCATCATCTTATCGAACGGTTGCCCAATGGCTATGACACGCCGGTAGGATATTTGGGATCCTTGCTGTCGACAGGACAAAAGCAACTACTGGCATTGGCCCGTGTATTGGTGCGGGCGCGCAGCATTCTTATTTTTGATGAAGCGACGGCGAATATCGACAGTCATACCGAAGGGCTGATTCAGGAGTCGATAACACGTATTCGCGGCGAAAAAACAATCATCAGTATTGCACATCGCTTATCGACTATCCGCGGTGCCGACTGTATTTATATTATTGAAAACGGAGAAATTTCGGAGCGAGGAACTTACGAGGATTTGATGAGTATCAAAGGTGTTTTCTATACATTATGGACGACGCAACTGCGCAATGCGTAGATGATCGTATGAAGGGCATGGAGTAAATATGGAATATATACAGTCTAAAGATAACGGAACGGTGAAGCATATTGCTTCGTTACAACGAAAAAAGTTTCGGCGACAATATAAAGAATATATCGTAGAAGGCTGGCGGTCTGTTTTGGATGTGCTGACAACAGGGCAAGTTAAACTGATTGCTATATCCGACGAAGTTAACAATGAAGCGGTGCAAGCCATGGTAGATGCGGCACATGACGCACAGTGCCGCATAGTACGTGTCGCTGCCGGATTGTATCGCATGTTGGAAGAGACGGAAAACGGGCAAGGGGTATTGGCTGTAATGGCGCAGCAGTCGGCAGATATTTCTATGTTCCGGCCGGATGCATGCAGTCTACTTATTGATGAGGTACAGGATCCCGGCAATTTGGGAACAATTTTACGAACGGCGTTGGCCGCCGGGGTGACGCAGATTTTGTTAACCAAGGGTTGTGTGGATCCGTATAATGCGAAGACCGTTCGCAGTACGATGAGTGCATTAAGCAAGGTAACCTTGTTTGAGCAAGTGACGGTAGAGGATATTAAATCACTTTGCACAACACATCATTTAACTGTATATGCCACTGCGTTAGATGAAGCAGAGCCATATCGTGCAGTCGATTATGAAACGCCGGTGTTACTTATGATGGGAAATGAAGGACGCGGCGTAAGCGACGAGTTCTTTGCATTGGCACATCGGCGTATCACTATTCCTATGTACGGCCCCATTGAATCGTTAAACCTGGCAGTGGCTACGGGACTGTGCCTATTTGCTATCAGAGAATCCATAGAGGAAAGGAAGCGTATGGAATGAAGGATGAAAGCATAGAAGCTATATTGGCGGCTGTCAAGGCAGGTGATATGTCGATCGAAGCGGCGAAGCAGCAACTGATGATACCAAAAGAAATACATTTGGAAGGTGCTGTCCTTGATTTGCAGCGCGCGTCCAGACAAGGTTTTCCGGAGGTGGTATACTGCGAAGGCAAAACAGACGAGCAATGTGTGACTATCTTTAAGGCTCTTAATGAACGTTATGATACATTTATGGGAACGCGAGCACGACCGGTTCTTTATGAGCTGTTGAAAGATGAAATCCCGGATATTCGCTACGATGAAATCAGTCGTATTTTGTATGTGCAGCGCAATACACGTAATGTAAACGGAGACAGAGTGATTGCTGTAGTCACTGCAGGAACCAGTGATATTCCGGTAGCGGAGGAAGCTGCCTTGACGGCAGAGCTTATGGGGAATACGGTACGCCGCGTATATGATGTGGGCGTAGCCGGTATTCATCGCCTGTTCAATAGATTGGATGATATTACATCGGCTAATGTGGTTATTGTCGTAGCCGGTATGGAAGGTGCGCTGGCCAGTGTGGTAGGAGGTCTTGTGACCAAGCCGGTTATTGCCGTACCAACCAGCGTAGGATACGGAGCCAGTTTTAAAGGCATGACGGCACTGCTGGCCATGCTTAATTCCTGCGCCGCCGGTGTAGGTGTTGTTAATATCGATAATGGTTTCGGTGCGGGGCGTATGGCTCATGTTATAAACAGCTGCCGATAATGCTGTGAAGATACGTTTGTCGGCATTGGCTGTTGTAATAGAAATGTATCTGACCGTATTGGCTGCCAGATAATTTCATCGGTGACCGTTGTGTAATTTAATAGGTAGATTATAGGATGACCGCTCGTCTTGGGATGGGCGGTTTCATTGTAATCTGTTAAAATTATCCGTATGCTATGATAATAGTTTATAAAAGAAAAGGATGTGTACCTATGATGAGTGATACGAGTAAAGATGCCTTAATCAAGATGGAAGCCAATATAGACAACATGAACCCGGAACAATACGGCGGTCTATTGGAGCGTTACTTACAAGCAGGTGCAAATGATGCATGGATGACACCGATTATTATGAAAAAAGGACGACCGGCGATTATGCTAAGCATTTTATGTCGCAAGGAATTACTGGATACTATGCGTGATATTACGTTTCGACACACCACGACAATCGGTATGCGGTATACCCCGTATGAGCGCTTTGTATGTGAAAGGGAGTTTCGCACCGTTACATTAGGTCACGATGTGGTGCATGTGAAGGAAGCATTTTGGCAAGGAAAGCGCGTTAATATATCGCTTGAATACGAAGATTTAGCAGCTATTGCCGAAAAAGAAGATAAACCGATAAAAGAAATCGAAAAAAAGGTATGGCGTTTATTGTCGTTATAGTGTACAATTATCCAGTGTTGTATATAAGAGGTGGACAGGCTGCCGGTACAACAAAGACATACTTTGTTACAGCCTATCTTCTATAAGAAAATAAAAATATACAAAGTTATTTGCAAAGATATATTGCCAATTCTGTTTGTGTTTGATAGAATAACATATATCCTCTTTGAATGAACAAAGATAGAGGAGGCATTAGCATGAATCATTCTAAGCTTATTGTAAATGCCGATGATTTCGGTCTTCACAGCAGTGTTAACAAAGCTATTGTTGAAGGACATCGGCGAGGAATTATTACAAGTACATCATTGTTGGCTTCCGGAGATGCTTTTGATGAAGCAGTGGAGTTGGTTAAGGAAGTGCCTACGCTGGGTATTGGTATACACGCGGCATTAGTCGGTGGACTGCGTCCGGTGTGTGCACCGGACGAGGTTCCCTCCTTGTTAGTTAACGGACGTTTTCCCGACACCTATACAACATTTATGAAGCGTGTAGCCGAAGGTCTTGTTAATTTTAATGAAGTACATCGGGAGTTGGAGGCACAATGCAAGCGTATCGTTGATACGGGATTGAGGATAACTCATATTGACGGACATCAACATTTACATGTATTGCCGCAGGTGGCACCTATGATTGCGGAGTTGGCTGCTAAGTATGGTGTGTCCCGAGTGCGAGTACCGTCGGAACAGCGACTTTTCATGAATGGTATCAAGGATTGGGGGCGCTATGCAGGAAAACTGGCGTTGACGGAAATGGCCGAACGGGCGCGTTGTACTTTTAATCGGTTTGGTTTATGCTCTACCGTATATTTCTGGGGTATGATGGCCGGAGGTCAGTTGAATGAGGAGCGTCTGGTAACAATCATAGATAAAGTGACCTCCTTGCCAGGAACGCATGAGATTATGACACATCCCGGTATGGACGAAGATATACTAGGACATCGCTTTAATTGGGGCTATCATTGGGATGATGAGCTGGCAGCTATGTGCAGCGCTCGTTGTCGTGCCCGTCTTAACACGTGCGGTGTGGAATTAATAACGTATGGAGAATTGGAATGAATAAAGTAGCCAAGCGAGGTTGTATACTCGGTGGCGTGTTGGTGTGCATTTCTGCAATTACTATTTATGCAACGGTTGATATCAATTCTCTAAAAACATTGGGTACGTTCAATTGGGAATCGCTGTTATTTGCTGCTATAGCGTTGGCTATAGGTATGTATTTTGATGGCTTGCGATTACAGCGGTTAGTAAAAATCGGTGGATATTCCTTGCCGTTGCCGGCGGTGCTCCGTGTTATTTTCGGCAATTATTTTATGGCGATGTTGACACCGGGAGCTAGCGGTGGTGCAGTAGCACAGGTATTAATACTAAAAAGCTATGGCGTGCCGGTGATGAAGGGTGCTCCGATTGTTTTGATACGTACTGTATTTTCAATTTTATTTTTGGTAGTTATGCTGCCCATTATATTTATTTATGATGCTATATCCATACCCTATATTTCGAAGGAGGCCTTAGTGCGCATTTCGTTTGTGTTGATGGTATGTGCTATTGCTGGTTTATACATATTGCAAACAAATCTAATGAAGCAATTGGTATACCGGTTGGCTACCATGACAGGGCGAGGATCTCCAAAGGGATGGTTGGCTAAGCTATCAGAATTGAATGAAGGATTTAGCCTAATTTATGCTAAGCCGTGGCAATCATTGTTAGTGTTTGTCGAATCCGGTGCAAGTCTGTTGTTCTTATATGCTATAGCACCGGCATTGATGGTGGCGTTTACGCATCAAATTGATATAATCGCGATTTTAAATCGTATGATATTGTTAAATTTAATCCTTTATTTTGCACCGACACCCGGGGGGACAGGTGTGGCGGAAGGATTATTCATATATTTGTTTACGGCGTATTTACCTGTCGGGACAGTTGGGTTAGTGGCTGTAGGTTGGCGTATTGTAGCGGAGTATATACCCTTTTTTATCGGTATGTATTCAGTCTTTACCCTGTACGGCCGTCAATTCGTGGCGGGGACAATTACGGACGCCGAAGGTGCAGATCATTCGTAAGAAAGTGGAGGAACGAGTATGGCAAAGCAAAAGAAAGACAAGTTTTACTTAGTTCAGGAGGATATTCTTCCGGAAGCAATTAAGAAAACCATTAAAGTTAAGGAAATTTTAAAGCTCGGTGAAGTGCGTACCATTAACGAAGCCGTGGAAATGATGGACTTAAGCCGTTCCGCATACTACAAGTACAAGGATTACGTATTCCCGTTCTATGAAATTGCGCAAGGAAAAATTGTGTCCATTACGATTTCCATGTCTAATGAATCCGGCATGCTTTCCAGCATTCTTCGTGCTATTGCGGAAGCAAACGGTAGTATTTTGACAATCAATCAGGATATTCCGTTGCAGGGAATTGCAAATGTAAGCATCGCTTTTGAAACGAAAGATATGCGTGGTTCTTTGGAGGATTTGCTCAACGGCATTCGCTCTATGCGCGGTATCATTCGTGTTGAAATTTTAGGTCAAGCGTAAATAGTGAGCAGTACTTTGATGATGTGTAACCATCATGAGTACATTTACGGCGTAGAGGCCCCGACCGGAACCGGCCGGGGTTTCTATGTATATAAAATTGTAAAAGAAGAGAGAGGTTTTGTATATGAAAGAAGTCGAGGTAGCTCTGTTAGGATTCGGTACGGTGGGAAGCGGAACGTTTTCGTTGTTGCAGACCAATGCCGAATTGATTGAAAATCGATTGGGGGTACGCCCTCATGTATCTAAAATTTATGTTCGTAACCCACAGAAGTATACGGATGTTACATTGCCGGAAGGAACGGTATTTACCGATTCGGTAGACGATGTATTGGGTGATGAAACGATTCGTATTGTTGTTGAAGTTATGGGGGGAACTACATTTGCCAGAGAATGCGTGGAAAAGGCACTTAAGGCTGGGAAAAATGTAGTGACTGCCAATAAAGATTTGCTGGCAGAGGCAGGACCATATTTGTTGGATTTAGCTTCCAAAAACAGAGTAGACTTACGATATGAAGCCAGCGTATTAGGTGGCATTCCTATTATTCGCACATTATATGATTCCCTGGGTGGTAACAAGATTAGCGAGCTCGTAGGGATCATGAACGGTACGACAAATTTTATTTTGTCTAAAATGACCGAAGATGGTAGTAACTATGATGAAGTATTGGCCGAAGCGCAGGCGTTAGGATATGCGGAGGCGGACCCCACAGCTGACGTAGAAGGGCTTGATGCCGCACGTAAGTTGGCTATCCTATCATCGATTGCGTTTAATCGCCGTATATTCTTTGAAGATGTGCATGTGGAAGGGATTACTAAAATTGACTCTACCGATATTGCCTTCGGCGAGGAATTCGGATATACGATTAAGCTATTAGGTATTGCGAAGGAAACGAAAAAAGGTCTTTCCTTAAATGTGCATCCTGCATTTATTTCCCAGCAACATCCGTTGGCAGCGGTACGTGGTTCGTACAATGCGCTATATGTAAAGGGGAATGGTATTGATGATGCTATGTTTTACGGTCGCGGCGCCGGTAGTTTACCTACGGGCAGTTCCGTAGTCAGCGATATTATGGAAGTAACCAAAAATGAAGCGGCACAGGCTACGGGAAAATTGACGCCGTTCTTTTACCCGGATAAGAATCTGTATGCATCGGGCAAAATCGAATCATCGTATTATATGCGTCTCTTAGTCGATAACTCTACCGGTGTATTGGCTAAGGTAGCATCTAAATTAGCGGAGCAACGCATTTCCGTTCAAGCGGTTATTCAACGTAATGAGGATGCACAAACAGCTACCTTGGCCATCGTCACATCTATCTGCCCGCGTTCGTACATCCTGAATGTTATTAATGCATTTAATAAATTGCGTGTAGTCAAGGAAGTCGGTAGTGTCATCCGCATTATGGCGGACTAGGAGGAATTATGATGTCTATCGCTGTTAGAGTGCCTGCTACCAGTGCAAACTGCGGGCCCGGATTTGATTCGTTGGGGTTGGCGCTGGCCATGTACAATACATTTACATTTACACCGATGGAGGGTGCTGATACATACAGCTATACCTTTCAAGGATTAGGTGCCGATATATTGGAGCAAGAAAATCCGGAAGATAACTTGATCGGCGAATCTATGAAGAAGTTGTTTGCCGTCGTAGGTGAGGAAGGTGTGTTCGGACGCATCGATGTGTCGATTGCCATTCCTCCGGCACGCGGTTTGGGCAGTAGCTCTACCGCTATCGTGGCTGGTTTAATGCTGGCGAATCGATTAGTTAAAAAGCCACTCAGTAAGGAGGCCATGTTGGAGCTTGCCAACGAAATGGAAGGGCATCCGGATAATGTAGCACCGGCTTTATTGGGGGATTTAATTTGTGCTGTTCAGGATGGAGCAGCAGGGCTTTGCTATGGAAAGATTTCGGTACCGGATTCCTTGCGCTTTGCCGTAGTCGTGCCGGATGTGTTGGTATCAACCGAGTATGCACGTAGTGTATTACCTACGCAGATTGCTCATAAAAAAGCAGTAGCCAATGTAGGGAGAGCGGCTTTATTGGTTACAGCCTTGCAACAAAACAAGCCTGAACTGTTGGCTGTGGCTTTGGAGGATATGCTTCATGTGCCGTACCGTAAGGAATTAATCCCTTGTTGCGATGAGGTTTTTGCAGCAGCACGGGAAGCCGGCGCTTACGGAAGTACTATCAGCGGTTCCGGATCGACATTGATTGCCTATTGCAACGAATCCACGGCTCATCAGGTAGTAGAGGCTATGGTACAAGTATTTTTGCGAAACGGTATTGAGTGTATCGGGGAAGTGCTTACGGCAGATGCAAACGGCGCCGATTATATTTAATCGGCTGCCGTTACAGGCTTCTTGTTTTTGAAAAAATTTTTTTAAAAAATTCATAACGTTTTCATAGATTTTGTGATATAATAATTTCATCGGGACGTAGCTCAGTTTGGTAGAGCGCTACCTTGGGGTGGTAGAGGTCGCAAGTTCAAATCTTGTCGTTCCGACCATTTTTATATTACGAACAAAAGAAATGAGGCAAAGAAACAAATGAACAATGTAAAGACGGCTGTGTTGCTAGCATTGATGACGGCGTTGTTGATGGTAATCGGGCAGTTTGTCGGCGGCAGAGGTGGTTTGATTACCATGTTTGTCGTTTCCATGGGGATTAACTTCTTCAGCTATTGGAACAGTGATAAGGTTGTTTTGAGTATGTATGATGCTAAGCAAATCAGCGAGGCTAACAATCCTAATTTGTATCACATGGTACAGCGGTTGGCCAAGAACGGTGGTTTGCCTATGCCTAAGGTATACATCATCAATTCGCAAGTTCCTAATGCATTTGCAACCGGTCGTAATCCGGAGCATGCTGCAGTGGCTGTTACAACGGGAATCATGGATTTACTTACGGATGATGAAATTGAAGGTGTTTTGGGCCACGAGCTGACGCATGTTAAACATCGCGACACGCTTATTAGTACGATTGCTGCCGGTATGGCCGGTGTAATCAGTATGGTGGCAAACATGCTTCAATTTTTTGCTATATTCGGACGAAGTGATGACCGTGAAGAAGGAGCTAATCCGATTGCTATGATTGCAACGATTATTCTTGCTCCTTTAGCTGCAGCACTGATTCAGATGGCTATATCCCGCTCCCGTGAATATTTAGCCGATGAAGGCGGTGCCTATATGAGTGGCAAACCATTGGCGTTAGCATCTGCATTGGCTAAGATTGAACATTACTCTAAATACGGCACGTTGCCGCAGGTAAGTACTTCGCAGGCAGAAGCAACAGCACATATGTTTATTATTAATCCGTTGGGGAGTTTACGTTCTTTCTCGGCATCGCTTTTCAGTACGCATCCACGCACGATGGATCGTATAGCGCGATTAAAAGAACTGGCTCAACGCATGCGTTAGGAGGATGACGGCATGGAACACACATTGGTTTTAGTTAAACCGGATGGAGTACGGCGCAATCTTTGCGGTACTATATTGGCACGCTATGAGGCAAAGGGCTTGACAATCAGCGCGTTAAAGCTTATGCAGGTGCCTCGCGAATTAGCGGAAAAACATTATGCGGAACATGCGGAGAAACCGTTCTTCGGAGAATTGGTTGACTTTATTACGTCCGGTCCGGTGTTGGCAATGATTTTGAGCGGTGAAAACGCAGTGGCTGCGGTTCGGCAACTCAATGGCGCTACGAATCCGTTGGAAGCTGTACCGGGGAGCATTCGCGGTGACTTTGGTCTTGCCATTAATGAAAATGTGGTTCATGCGTCCGATGCGGTTGCTACCGCACAGCGTGAAATAGCTCTTTGGTTTCCGGAATTCACGGAGTAATACGTACCAAAGACGTTGTGATTAGGAGGGATGACCTATGGCTTCTAATGTATATACTAAAACAGGTGATAAAGGTTCCACCAGTCTTTATACAGGTGAACGTGTTCGCAAATCATCGCTTCGTGTTGATGCATACGGCACTATTGATGAATTGCAATCATGTCTCGGTGTGGCAAGAGCTTTTTCCGAACATGAAGATATTCAGCAGGTTATCTACAATATAGAAAAGACCTTGTGGTTGCTGATGGCAGATATTGCCAGCATGGGTAAAGAGCCTAATATTACGGAAGATAATATTACTGAGTTGGAACACATCATTGATAGCTATGAAGCTAAGATGGAACCGCTTACTAAATTTATCGTTCCCGGCGATAAGAAGAGCTCTGCGTTGCTTCATCAGTGCCGCACGGTAACCCGTCGTGCCGAACGTGCGTTGTGGCGTGTAGTCGATAATGATGAACCGGTACATGCCGTAGATATTCGCTATTTGAATCGCTTGTCCGATTGTTGCTACATGTTGGCACGGGCAGAGTTCGAATTGTAAAAAAGTAATCACATACGGAAGATATCATTGTATAGTGAAAATAAAAAGCTATGGCTGTTTATACGGCCATAGCTTTTTTGTTTCGGTGTTGCATTATTACTTGCTTAACACATCTTCCGGGCTGGGGTAGAAGAAGAAGAGGGTATTAATTTCATATTGGAATTTTTCTCTGATTTTAGCGGATAATAAGGTTTCAAATTGAATGATGTCATCGGAACTCATCACACCGTCTTCTACCAAAACGGTCAGTTGTGGCTCCACTTCGGGTGCTCCTTCAGGTAATGCTTCCGGCGGAAGGGGAATAGAGACAATAAGACGGGCGCTGGCTAAATAATTATTGTTTTGATCGGTAACCATCATGCGATAAGTATTCTCCCATAAGGTAGCCATCATTTTTACATTTACATTTGTTAATTCCATAGATCTTCTCCTTAACGGCTCTCTGCATGTAATCGGTAACAATTGTGATATGAACAGTCTTCATGATTAGGGGTGGCAGGGAGCCTTGATTTAGGTTTATAATAGTACGTGCATGTATTATAATACTCAAAATGAGTAAGCTTGTACAGACGATAGGTAGATTTTATGAGTAAGATTATTTTATGTACCGGCGGGGCACGCAGTGGCAAAAGTGAATTTGCAGAGCGTTTGATTACCGCAAAAAAAGGAAACTATGTATATGTAGCTACCGGTCAAGCCTTTGATGATGAAATGCGCGACCGCATCGCTCGACATCGAAAGCGCCGTGGTACGCAATGGAAAACCTTTGAAGTACCGGCGGATTTACCGGCAGTTTGGTCAAAGATACTACACAGCGGCGAACGCATTCTTGTCGATTGTCTTACGATGTATTGCACCAATGCCATGTTGGCGGCCGGTGATTTAGAAACACAGGAAGACTATAATAGATTGGAAGCACAGGTACTGCAGGATATAAAACAAGTATTGACCGCCACAAGGAACGTCAACGATTGTATGGTGGTATTTGTTACTAATGAATTAGGATTGGGTGTAGTCCCGGAAAATCGATTGGCACGACTGTTTCGCGATTTGGCAGGCAAGGTAAATCAAACCGTGGCCGAGGAAGCAGATCATGTGTATATGACTCTCAGTGGTATCAGCATAGATATAAAAGCGTTGGAGGTAGATGTAAATGGCTAAGAAGCTCATGTTTCAGGGCACTAGTTCAAATGTAGGAAAAAGTATTTTAACAACGGCGCTATGTCGTATTTTTTATCGTCGCGGTTTAAAGACGGTTCCTTTTAAGGCACAGAACATGGCTTTAAATTCCTATGTCACTAAATGGGGCGATGAAATCGGTCGTGCGCAGGTGGCACAGGCAGAAGCTGCCGGTATAGATCCTATTGTACAGATGAATCCCGTACTTTTAAAACCTACGGGGAATCAATCGTCGCAGGTGGTGCTTATGGGGAAACCGGTAGGTGTCTACAGCGCTAAGGAATATCATACACACTACTCGCTGACGGCGTTGGATAAGGTCAAAGAGAGTTTGGCCTTCCTTGATGACAATTACGATATGATTGTTATTGAAGGGGCAGGCAGTCCGGCCGAAGTAAATTTGAAGGCGAATGATATTGTCAATATGCGGGTGGCTAAAATGGCAAATGCACCGGTTATGCTCATCGCTGACATTGACCGCGGCGGGGCCATTGCTTCCGTAGTGGGGACGTTGGAATTGCTGGAACCGGATGAACGGGCGTTGGTAAAAGGAATTGTAATTAATAAATTCCGTGGTGATGTAACCTTGTTGCAGCCGGCATTGGATTTTATTGAAGAAAAGACCGGTGTTAAAGTGGTTGGTGTTATTCCGGCAATTAATCGATTGGATATTGATGAAGAGGATTCGGTTGCTCTGGAATATAAGCACACGGCAACGAATCGGGATATACAAATTGCTGTTATTCAAACGCCGAAGATTTCCAATTTTACCGATTTTGATGCATTGGCCTATGAACCGGATGTAGCCGTACGTTTCGTTAAACCGGGAGAGCCTATCGGTACACCTGATTTGGTGGTTCTCCCCGGATCTAAAAATACAATCGCTGATTTAACCTATCTGTATGAACAGGGCTATGCAGACGAGATTAAAGCATTGTCCGCTAGCGGCGTACCGGTACTGGGCGTATGCGGCGGTAACCAGATGTTGGGAACCGTGATTTACGATCCGGAACATATGGAAGGCGATGTGGATGAAATGAAAGGTCTCGGTTTGTTGCCAACGGCTACGACAATGAAGGGGACAAAGACAACACATCAAGTAGAATTCGATGCAAAAGAATTGATGTTCCTCGGCGAACCTTACAGCGGTACGGGTCTTAGAGGCTATGAAATTCATATGGGGGATACGGTTCCTACCGGTGAAGCGACGCGTTGTTTTAACATTAAGACGAGAAGCGAACAGCCGGTGGATGTAATCGACGGTTTTATTACGACGGACGGCAATGTGATGGGCACATATATTCACGGTATTCTTGACAATGACGGCTTGCGTCGCCATATTATCAATGGATTGCGCAAACGAAAAGGTTTGGAACTATTACCGGAAGTATTCCATTACTTTGAACATAAAAATGCCTCCTACGATCGCCTGGCAGATATTGTAGAAAAGCATCTTGATATGGACTACATTGATAGAATTGTGGGGCTGAAGTAATGGAGTGGTTTACAATTAATGCCTACTATTTTATTCCTTTGTGGGCATTCTTGCTGGATTGTCTTGTCGGCGATCCTCGGTCCTCGTGGCATCCCGTTGTTCTTATCGGACGCGTTATTAGTTTTTACGAGAAGCTGTTATACCATGCAGAAGATTCGCCGGAGCGTAAATTACTGTGCGGAGGGGCTACAGTTATACTTACGCTGGTTACGGTAACAGGCGTCGCCTTTTTGCTGCTAATGTTGGCCGGCTCTATTCATTTCTGGGTTGCCTATGTATTGGAAATACTCATTGTGTACATTACCATCAGCCCTCGTTCATTGGCGGAGGCCGGTGCCGAGTTGGCCGGTTTGTTGGCACGTAAACAATTAGCTAAAGCACGTCAGCGTGTAGGCTGGATAGTGGGGCGCGATACGACGGAGCTTGACGAAAGTGAGATTACGCGAGCTACTATCGAGACGATTGCGGAAAATACCGTGGATGGTATTGTATCTCCACTGTTGTTTTTCGGGTTCTTCGGCCCTTTGGGTGCCTTATTCTATCGGACGGCTAACACGATGGACTCTATGCTGGGATACAAGAATGAAAAATATTTGTATTTTGGTAGAGCTGCTGCACGATTCGATGATGTAGTTAACTTTATTCCGGCGCGGATTACTTTATTTTTATACTTGGTCGCTGCATTGATTACAGGACATGATGCGAAAAATGCGTGGCGTATTGCTAAGCGTGATGCAGCCAAGCATCCAAGCCCTAACGGCGGCTACGCAGAAGCACCGGTGGCCGGAGCACTTCATATACGTTTAGGTGGTTTTAATAAATATGGTGATACCATGACATTCCGCGCATATATGGGAGATGCGGATATTCCCATGCGCGGTATTCACATTAAGAAGACAATCGGCATGATGTATATTTGCACGATATTGGCCGTGATTACGGCTACGATAATTTCAAGAGTAGTGGTGATGATATGAATGCATTTTTTATAGGCCTTCAATTTTTGACGCGTCTAAAATTAGTAAATCAAACGGAATGGACTGTGGAAAGCTTTGGCCGCAGCGTACTGTTTTTCCCTTGGGTTGGCGCCGTTATCGGTGGCTGCATGGCTTTGGTATATATGCTGTTGGGGGGCTATCTGGATCCGTCACTAATGGCATTGCTGTTGGTTGTATTTGAGTTTTCGTTTACCGGTGGTCTTCATGCGGACGGATTTATGGATACCTGTGATGGTTTGTTTTCGGGAAGGGATCGAGAACGTAAACTGGAGATTATGAAAGATAGTCGTGTCGGATCCAACGGTGTGGTCGGCTTTGTGTTCCTGACAGCTTTAAAATGGCAGCTATTAACGCATATTCCGGCGGAAAGTATGATACCGGTATTGCTTTGTATGCCTATACTCAGCCGTTATTCTTTGGTACTCAGCATTCGTCTGTTCCGCTATGCCCGACCGGAAGGAATGGGAAAGGCCTTTGCCGTATATTCACCATCATACACATTGTTGGTGGCAACGATATTTGCATTGCTACCAACATTTCTCTTTACGTGGGATTATGTCTTGTTTCTAGGATTGACGATAGGTATAAATCTTATTTTAAATGCATATATTTCTAAGCATTTAGGCGGTGTTACCGGTGATACCTACGGTTTTGTTGTAGAATCAACAGAAATTATATTACTCTTTATCGCTGTAGTATTAATAGCTGTTGTTGGACCCTTCGCATCGTAGTAAGGCGATTAAGAGTAAATGATGTATAGTAATAAATAGGAGGAAAGAGGTATGGCCTATTTTGTGCGTGCCCCCGGAACCTGTGGTGAATTTATTCAAGGTTCTATCGATGGACACCCTTTTTTGGTGACCTGCCCGATTAATCGGTATTCGTATGCTATCAGTAAGGTAGCACAGCCGTTCCCCCATATGTTTTGTTCGTTACAACCAAAAGCGGCATTGGCTCGAAAGCGGGTACTCGATTTGCTTCGCATTCCCGTTGCTTGGGGTCATTCCGTATATACACGATCTGAAATTCCCCAGGGAAAAGGAATGGCTTCCAGCAGTGCCGATATTGGTGCTACGGCTATGGCAACCGGGTTAGCACATGGACATCGGTTGACATTAGATGAGCTTGCGACAATTTGCTTATCAATCGAACCCAGTGATGCTTCCTTTTATCCGGGGATTGTTCAGTTTGACTATATTCACGGTACGATGGCAAATCCGTTAGGGCATTGTCCGCCGCTGAAAATTATTATTTTTGATGAAGGGGGCAGCGTAGACACATTGACTTTTAATGCCCGCGCTGATTTGCGTACTTTAATTGCCGAAAAGGAAGAGCTTATAAAAGAAGCACTCCATCTCTTTAAAGAGGGAATGGCTATGCACGATATCTCCCTTATCGGACAAGCGGCCACTATCAGCTCGTTTGCCAATCAGCGCATTTTGCCTAAGCAAAGCTTATACACTTTACATGAAATCGGCGATCAATTCCATAGTGTAGGTACGATTATTGCACATAGCGGAACTATTATCGGATTGCTGTTTCCCATTGATTTCAGCGGTGAAGAGGCATGCATTGCCGAAGTGAAAGCAACCGTACCTCATGTGCGTTACTTAGATACCGTAGAGACGACAAATGAAGGTATTACATTTATGAAACGTTAAACATGGCTTTTGAGGAGGCAAGGATGGAAAGGAAAAACTTACACGGCGGTAATATTTATAAATTTGCTGCGGCCAAGGGTATTGTACCGTCGTCTGTTGTTGACTTCAGTGCCAATATCAATCCGTTGGGAATGAGTGCTGTTGCTAAAGAAGCATTGCTCGCAGGGGTTGATGGTTGTATTCACTATCCCGATCCGGGCGAGGAATCATTGCGCCGCGTGGCTGCCAATGTATTTGGTGTGTCGGCGGATATGATTTATTTCGGTAACGGTGCAGCAGAGCTTTTATATGCGCTGACACGACTTCATACTTTGCGGAAAGCCTATGTGCCGGAACCCGGTTTTTCGGAATACCGTGAAGCCGCCGGTACGGCGGGACTGACTGTTGTCGGGTATGCCATGAAAAGAGAAAGCTACGAGCAAGGCTATCGATTTACGCCGGACTACGAGTACCTGGAAAAACAACTGACGGAAGAAAGGGAGCCGGTGATTGTATTTTTAGGTAACCCAAACAATCCGGACGGAAGCTTGGTACAACCGGAAGAAGTACTGCGCTTAGCAAAAGCAGCGACTAAGACAAACAGCTTGATTATGGTGGATGAGTCATTTATAGAATTTACCGATAGCAGCACATCTATGCGATTGTATATTACTACGCATCCGCAACTGGTGGTACTACATTCGTTGACAAAATTTTATGCCATACCGGGCTTGCGCTTGGGGATGCTTTTTTATGGCGGCCGGGCACATCGTGATGAGCTGACATCCTATATCCCCGCTTGGTCGGTGAATCATTTGGCACAATGTTACGGACAGACAGCATTACTGGACACACGCTATCAAGAATTATCGCGTACCACAGTAATGACTGAAAAAGAATATTTGCATGATGCATTCAATGCCTTTCCTTTTATTAAAACGAGTCACCCCAGTGTTAACTTCATGCTTTGCCGCTGGCTGCCCACAACACCGTCCATCTATGATATAATAGAGTATCTGGCCGACAAAGCGTTACTTATACGCGATTGTGCTGCGTATGAAGGACTCGGGACGGGATGGTTTCGAGTAGCCGTTAAGGACAGAGATGCTAATAATTTACTCATTCATTATATAAAGGAGTTTGCCTATGAACACAATTTATTTAGTACGACATGGACAGACTGAATGGAATTCGATTGGACGATATCAGGGGAATACGGACATCCCTTTGAGTGAAGTAGGCATTGCCCAGGCAAAGGCATGCGCTGAAGCAATGGCTGATATTCATATAGACCGTATTATTTGCAGTGATTTGTCACGGGCAAAGGTAACAGCGGAAGCGATTCTTGGCAATCGGGACATCCCGTTTACCGTCGATGCACGATTACGTGAAATCAACTTCGGCCATTGGGAAGGATTGACTTACGATGAAATTCAGGCACGCTGGCCGGAAGCGGTACACACCATGTATTGCAGTCCGGAAAAAGTTAAAATTTCCGGGGGAGAATCCTTCTTTGAAGTTCAGCATCGTGCATGGAGTGCTTTAGAGGATGAAATGGAAAAGGCCGTCGACGGAGAGACTATTCTCGTCGTAGCTCACGGCGGTACGAACAGAACACTTATCTGTAAAATGTTAAATCTATCGCTTCACTATGCATGGAATTTAAGCCAAGGTAACACTTCCATCAGTCGCGTTGATTTTTATGGCTTAACAGAAAATGACCACAATACGCTGAGCCTGCTAAATGATACGAAGCATTTGGCAAATGTTACAATCGGGTAAAATGTAGAGGTACAAGAAATATGCGAATTGATAAGTGGTTGGCTAATAAGGGACGGGGAAGTCGTAAAGAAGTGCATCGCCTGTTAAAACAAGGCGTGGTTACGGTGAATAATGTCGTAGTCACTGCTAAAGAAACGGCGATTGATCCCGAGAAGGATTGTGTGGCCGTCAATGGTGAGCCTGTTTCTTCGCAGACAATATATTACGTTAAATTGCACAAGCCCGCTGGTTACATCACGGCTGTAAAGGATTCGCGACCGACAGTGATGGATATTCTGCCGCAAGAATACGCATCTATGGGGGTTGTTCCCGTTGGACGCCTTGACAAGGATACAGAAGGATTGTTGCTTCTTACCAATGATGGGCAGTGGGGACATAGAGTGATTAATGGACGCAAGTCAGTTCCCAAAGTGTATACCTTCACATATGAAGGGATACTCAGTGAGGAGGGACTCCATCGAATTAGGACAGGAATCACACTGGGAGACGGCACGATTTGCAAACCGGCAGAGATTACGTTGCTGGATGATAATAGGGGACGCATCACAGTGGAAGAAGGAAAATATCATCAAGTGAAGCGGATGATAGGCGCTGCCGGAGGGATAATTACGTATCTCAAACGCTTATCGGTAGGAACGATTACGTTGTCCGGTATTGAAGAGGTCGGCCAATATGACTTTCTTACAGAAGAAGAGATTCACCGATTCAATACTAATCTATAAATTCATAGACTATTTTATGTAGTCAAATGTATAAAATTGTGGTATTATAAAGTGAATTTATGACTAAAAGGAGTTTGACATGAATGGATTGACACGCTTGCAAGCGTTTTTGCGCAGCAATGCCTATGACGGTGTGTTACTCCTAAGTCCGACAAATTTAAACTATTTTGCCGGTTTTAGCGGAACCACGGCAGTTGCGTTTGTAACGCCTGTACAGGCATATATATTCACGGATAGTCGTTATACGGAACAAGCAAAAGAGCAATGTGAAGGATATACGGTTATTCAATATAGCACCACCGTATGGGACAGCCTACGGCAGGTAGTTGATGAAGAAAGTATTTCGCTGAAGACATGCGTCTTTGAAGGTGACTACGTTCCGGTTGATACATATACGGCGATAGCAGGAAAGTTGGATGGTACAAGCTTTGCATCTGCCAAGCTTGCTGCACTGCGTGCGGTAAAGAGGGAAGATGAATTGGGACTCATGCGGCGCGCCGCAGAAATTGCCGATGAAGCCTTTGCCGTATTGCTGACACAATTACGTCCGGGTATGACGGAAAACGAAGCCCGTATTATTTTAGAAAAGGAAATGCTGGTTCGCGGTTCATCGGAACCATCCTTTGCAACGATTGTTGCTTCGGGAAAGCGTTCCTGTATGCCCCACGGCGTGGCATCGGATAAGGTTATCGAAGAAGGTGACTTTGTTACCTTTGATTTCGGTGCTGTATATAAGGGATATCACTCGGATATTACCAGAACCATTGTAATGGGAAACGCATCCGATCTTCAAAAGAAGTTATATGATATTGTTCTGACCGCACAGAAGAAAGGTGTTGCCGCCGTAAAGCCGGGACTGACAGGCAAGGCATTGGATGCCATTTGCCGGGATAGTATTGCTGAAGCCGGGTACGGTTCCTATTTTGAGCACGGCACCGGTCATGGTGTAGGTTTAGATATTCACGAACAACCGGTGGCGTCACCGCGTTCGGATTCAGTGTTGGAACCGGGGATGGTTGTTACGATTGAACCTGGCGTATATATTCCGGGTGAAATCGGTCTTCGCATAGAAGATAGTGTTATCGTTACCAACGAGGGCTGTGAGATTCTCACAAAGACCCCGAAGGAATTAATAGAACTAGATGTTTAAACGGAGGGATTTAAATGATTTCCAGTAATGATTTTCGTCCAGGTGTGACTATCGAACTCGATGGTAACGTATGGCAGGTAGTTGACTTCCAACACGTTAAACCGGGTAAAGGGGCAGCCTTTGTTCGTTGTAAATTGAAGAACCTGCAGACCGGTGCTGTAGTAGAACGTACCTTCAATGCCGGTGAAAAAGTTCCGAAGGCACATGTGGATCGTCGTCGCATGCAGTACCTCTATGAAGCAGATGGCGCTTACACGTTCATGGATAACGAAACCTACGATCAGATCGAATTGAATGAAGAACAGTTAGGCGACGCTAAAAACTTCTTGCTCGAAAACATGGAAGCTACAATTATGTTCTTCCAAGGCATCGTTATCGGTATCGACTTGCCGGTAGCAGTAGAACTTCGTGTTGTTGAAACCGACCCGGGTATCCGTGGCGATACGGCTACAGGCGGTAACAAACCGGCTAAACTCGAAACAGGCTACGTTGTAAAAGTTCCGCTCTTTATTGAAGTGGATGATGTGCTTCGTATTGACACCAGAACCGGCCAGTACATCGAACGTGCATAATCGTAATATAAAAAGCATTTGTCTCCGGTACTTCGCCTAGGACAAATGCTTTTTTCTATCTGGAGGACGCGTTATGGCAGAAGAAAAAAAAGAGTTTTTCGAAGGATTGACTAAAATCAGTGAAGATATTTACAGTGCCTTGGCAGCTATAAAAGCAAAAGAGGTACGTGGTATTGCAGGCATGAGCAGTACTATCGGTGATGGTATTGCCAGCTTAGTAGGTATCAAAAACGATGATGAAGGCGTTCATATCGAGCTTTCCGACGAAGGACGTCTGACGGTAGATTTGTATGTTATCGTACACTATGGTTATCGCATTCCGGATTTAGCGTTGCGATTGCAGGAACATGTAAAATCCGGTATTGAGGAAGATACGGAAACACCGGTAGACGGAGTCAACGTATTTATTCAAGGAATTATCTTTGAAGATGAAGTCGTAACTGCTACAGGTGGTGCGAAGGAGGTACATCATGGAGAAGGAAGCAACGAATGAAAGCAATCGCATAGAAATTTCCGATGCGGTGATTTTGGACATTGCTTGGCGTGCCATTGCGGGAACACCGGGATTTCATTCTATGAGCAGTCGTTTTTATGATGGCGTCATGGATGAGTTATCCAAAAATTTCGGACAAAAACGTATTGCCGGAATGAATGTAAAACATAAAAAAGAATGTCTTGAGATTAATATTTATATCAATGTTTGGTACGGCACCAAAATGGGGGATATGGCTCGTGAACTACGCAGTACCATACGCGAACAAATGAAGCTTATGCTCGATTTGGACGATGTACGGGTTGATGTACATTTTGAAAATATTTACGTACAAGGTGAAGAGAAAGCGGCTGACGCAGATAAGGAGTCTCTCGATGAAACAGAAGAATAATCGCCATCAGGCACGTTTATATGCTTTTCAAAATTTATATGCTTTGGAATTTCATGAAGGGGCAACCAGAATTCAGTTTCCCGAAGGCGAAGTTGAAGAAAATTTAGACAAGAACTATGCACAGACATTGATTGAAGGAGTGCGATCTTCATTGGCGGATATTGATGCCGTGATTCAGGCACATTCGGCAAAACGCAAGGTAGAACGATTAGCCGGTGTGGACAGAAATATTTTGCGCATGGCGATTTGGGAAATGACAATGTCAGACGAAAAGCTTGCACCGGGTATTGTTATTAACGAGGCGGTAACACTGGCCAAAGAATATGCCGGTGAAAATGCGTATAAATTTATCCATGCCGTTCTTGATGCTGTAGCAAAGGAACAGCGATAGGAGGCATAGGACAATGGAAAAGGAGAAAGCCTATTTTCTCGGCATTGATACCAGTTGCTATACTACGTCTTGTGCTGTCGTTGATAAAGAGGGAACTATTGTCAGCGAAGCTAGGCGTTTATTATCGGTCAAACCGGGGGCGCGGGGATTACAGCAATCAAACATGGTGTTTCAGCATACCCGAGCGCTTCCCGAACTTATAGAGAGTTTAACAATTCCCGGCCCTGTTGCGGCTGTCGGGGTCAGTGCGTTTCCGCGTCGTGAAGAAGGATCTTACATGCCGGCCTTTCTTGTCGGTTACGGACAGGGGCGCACGCTGAGTACGCTGCTGTCTTGTCCGCTATACACGTTCTCACATCAGGAAAATCATATGCTGGCAGCTTTGCGTTTAGATGGTGAGATAGGAGATGAACCTTTTTACGGATTACATGTATCCGGCGGCACAACAGAACTTATATATTGTATACCGCAGTCTGACGGGACGATGGAAACTACATTGTGTGGCGGTACCATGGATTTACACGGCGGTCAATTCGTCGATCGCGTAGGTGTGGCATTGGGCTTGTCCTTTCCGGCAGGTCCGGCATTGGAGCGCTTGGCAGAGACCGCAGACAGTGAAGAACGACTACCGGTAGCTGTTAAAGAAGGTCTCATCAGTTTTGGCGGCCCTTGCAGTGAAGCTATGAGACGCATTGAGCGTGGTGTAAATCCGGCGGTATTGGCGAAAGGCATTTTTACATGTATAGGACAGTCCTTGGCTAAGATGCTGGAATATCACTGGCAACAAAAACCGGCGAATCGACTTATCGCCGTTGGCGGTGTTATGTCTAATGCTTACCTGCGATCGGTTATAGAAGACACCTGTAAGAGACATAAGGTTATGCTTCGTCTGGCGGAGGCAAAGTATAGCTCCGATAATGCAACGGGTGTGGCCTTTGGGGCTTCTTTGTGTTATAAGCTCGCACGCAGCTGATGCCACCGCAAATAAATGATGTTTCAGCAAATAAAATAATAAGAAATGTAGCATAGTAGGATGCAGAGAGGCGAATGATTAACCGTGTAGTTAGGAGGTGCCTATGGACGTCTTTACAATCAGTCGTTTAAATCAATGTATTAAACGGACATTGGAACGAGAATTTATTTTGAAAAATTGCTTCGTAGCCGGAACGATTTCAAATTTGAAACGTCACAGTGCGGGGCATTATTACTTTACTCTAAAAGATGAAGAGGCAGCTATTGATGTTGCTTTATGGTCGAGCACGGCGCAGCGTAAGGGTCTGGTAGGGAAATTGGAAAACGGACTGCTGGTAACAATGCGAGCAGCTATAAACTTTTACGAAAAAACGGGACGCCTCAGCCTTATATGTAATGATTTGCAGGTAGGTACCAAGAGTCCGTATCAAATGGCATTTGAAGAATTGAAGCGCGAGCTTGAATCCTTGGGATATTTTGCGGAAGAACATAAAAAGCCATTGCCTCGATTAGCTTCCTGTATCGGTATCGTTACATCACAATCGGGAGCAGTGCTACACGATATTTTGCACGTCGCTAAACAGCGAAACCCATTGGTGCGCTTTAAACTGTTTGCAGTTCCCGTACAAGGCGAAGCTGCCGGCACTGTCATTGCCAAAGGTGTGAGCAAAGCTGACGCCGATCCGGATGTAGATTTGATTATCGTTGGTCGCGGCGGTGGTTCCATGGAAGACCTGTGGTGCTTTAACGATAGATCGGTAGTAGAAGCGGTCTATGCATGTCATACACCGATTATATCGGCAGTGGGCCATGAAACCGATTATACGCTATGTGATTTTGCTGCCGATGTACGCGGTGCCACACCCAGTCATGCGGCGGAAATGGCTGTCTATCCTCTCGTATCGTTACAAAATGAGGTAGCTACTGTAGCTGAATTTTTACATACCCGTATGACGGAAGAAGTGGAGTCACGACGACAGCAGCTGTTTGCTCTTTTTAATCGTAAGTTAGGGGTACCGGCATTAACGTTGATCCATCGCGAGCAATCCCGTCTTGATGGTTATACACATCAACTTCATACAAGTGTTAAGCGAGGTGTGGACGGAGCGCGTAACCGATTAATGATAATAGCGCAGCGGCTGGAAGCCAACAATCCGTTAGCACCTCTTTTAAAAGGATACGCCAAAGCCGAAGCCAAGGGAGTTCCGGTTACATCAATTTCTCAGGTGGCCGGCGGAGATACACTAACGGTACATGTATCTGACGGCACGATTACGACAATAGTCAAGGAGGTTAAAGCCAATGGCAGCTTCATTGAAAAGTTATGAAAAAAAATACGCCGCTTTGGAAGCGATTGTTAAAGAGTTGGATGAAAACGAGTTAACGGTAAACGAATTGTTAACACATTACAAGAAAGGGCTTACCCTGGTAAAAGAATGTTCTGATATGCTGGCATCGGTAGAAGAAGAAATCCAACAGATTATAGAAGAAGTTCGCATATAATGTGCATAATTTTACAAAATAGTGTAAAATGGTACTAGGTATTAGATGATAAGTGAGGATGCCATGATTAAAAACTATTTACACGATAATAAAGTATGGGTAGATACGTATTTGGCAGATGTCTTGAAAGACAGTTTACCGGAGTATCAAACTCTTTACGACGCAATGCGTTACAGCTTACTGCTCGGTGGTAAACGCATACGTCCGATTTTAACAAAGGCGGTTATGGAAGCCTTGGGTGTATCAGCCGATGCGTATAAAAATGTAGTTTGTGCCATTGAACTGGTGCATACCTATTCATTAATACATGATGATTTACCGGCGATGGATGACGATGATTATCGTCGCGGTCAGTTGACCAATCATAAAAAATTCGGTGAAGCCATGGCAATTTTAGCCGGTGACGGATTGTTGACGGAAGCTTTTAGCTTAATCGGGCGTCCATCAGCTGCGGATGCATTTCAGCAAATGGCATGTATCAAAGTCTTAGCCGATGCAGCAGGTCCGGCCGGTATGGTAGGCGGTCAGGCGATGGACATATCTTCCGAGGGAAAGGCATTACCGTTGGAAGAATTACAGGTGTTACATCGAGGTAAAACAGGAGCACTTTTTTCGGCAGCCGTTACCATCGGATTGTTGTTGAGTCGTGCCGATGAAGCAACGACAAAGGCCTTTCAGACATATGCCGATTACTTGGGATTGCTGTTCCAAATTACCGACGATATTCTCGATGTGGTAGGTACCATTGAAGAGCTTGGTAAAATGCCGGGCAGTGATGAACGTTTGGATAAGTCTACCTATACATCTTTGTTGGGCCTGGACGGTGCACGTGCGAAAGCCCAAGAAACAGCCGAGGCGGCTAAGGCGGCTTTGGTAGATACAAAAGCGGATACCACAGTGCTAACAGCGTTGGTAGATTATTTGATAAGTCGAACAAACTAGTAGGCGGAGTTATGAGTACGAAAGAACGATTGGATGTTCTCCTGGTAAATCGGGGACTTTTTGAAAGCCGTGAGAAAGCAAAAACGGCAATTATGGCAGGTCAGATTTTTATCGGCACCGTGTGTGTTGATAAGGCGGGGACAAAGGTTGCCATTGATGCAGATATACATGTAAAGGGCAATACACTTCCCTATGTCAGCCGCGGCGGTTTGAAATTGGAAAAGGCATTGTCCATGTATCCTATTGATTTAACGGATGCAGTCATGGTAGATATCGGCGCTTCTACGGGAGGCTTCACGGATTGCGCTTTGCAAAACGGAGCGCAAAAGGTATTTGCTATCGACGTAGGCTATAATCAATTGGCTTGGAAGCTTCGTCAAGATTCGCGGGTCATCAATATGGAGAAACAAAATATTCGAACCGTAACGCCGGAGCAATTGGGTGAGCTAAGCGATTTTATTTCTATTGACGTTGCTTTTATATCCTTAGACAAAGTATTGCCGGTAGCCGTTACACTGCTTAAGGACAGCGGCTCATTGGTGGCACTTATTAAACCTCAGTTTGAAGCAGGTCGCGAGAAGGTAGGTAAAGGCGGTATCGTCAGGGACAAAGCAGTGCATACAGAAGTGCTCGATCGCATTTTACATGTTGCCGAAGATGTGGGCTTGTATTTACACGGCCTTACCTATTCGCCTATTAAAGGTACGGAAGGAAATATAGAGTTTTTAGGATTTTTTACAAAACAAGCGGCGAACGCGGTAGCGATTACGCCGGAGCTTCTTGATAATGTAGTGGAGGAAGCTCATACATTATAGGTGGTGAATGGAATGCGTGTAGGCTTTTTCCCTAATATGGGAAAAGAAAATATAAGGGATGTAATGAAACGTACGGCGCAAGTATGTCGTAAGAATGGTATGGATGTTGTATTGCCCGCAGATTTACGTCATTACGATGTACCAAATTTGTTGGATGTACCGGATGAATTAGTTATGCCCAGGCCGGAAGTGTTCAAACATTTGGATATGGCCTTTAGCTTTGGCGGGGACGGTACGATTATTCATTTGGCCCGACAGATTCATACATATGATGTGCCGGTATGCGGCATTAATCTTGGCGAGTTAGGATTTTTAAATCAAATTGAATTAGATAATTTAGATGATCGAATCGAACGCATTGCCAAAGGAGATATTCGCATAGAAAACCGTGTGCATTTAGCCGCGGAAATACATGGCGCTGATGGGACCGTTAAAAAATTAACGCCAATCATCAATGAAGTGGTAGTTACACGGTCTGAGCCAGGAAAAATGGCGCGTGTCAATTTAGCCATTAACGGCGGTCATACACAGATGTATCCGGCAGACGGGATTATCGTAGCTTGCTCTACCGGATCTACCGGCTATAATTTGTCGGCCGGTGGGCCCATCATGGCACCGGATAATCACTCGATTATCGTAACACCTATAGCGCCTCATTTATTACAAGGTGTATCGTTGGTGCTGAAGGAAAGTGCTAAAATAGATTTGACCATGCCGAAGCGACAGGCATCGTTACATATTTGTATTGACGGCACCTTTGATTATGATTTTACTAATGAAGAATCGCTGCATATCGAAGCCAGTCCTATGTATTGTCGCTATGTCCGCTTCCATGACCAGAAATTTTTTGCTACTTTGTTCCGCAAATTGTCGGCGCGAAGGAATGAGTTATTATGATAAATCTGAATCACGCTGTACAATTTCAGCACAATTTATGGCAGGATGCGCTGGCCAAGGCCCACTGTATAGTGGATGCCACCGTGGGGAATGGTCATGACTTCCTATATTTGGCCAATCATTGCGCACCACATGCAGCTTTATTCGGCTTTGATATACAGTTGGCCGCTATTAAAGCGACGCAGGAGCGAATGAAAGAATGCAGCCGAAGAGATATTAGCTGGCAATTAAGTCTGGGAGATCATGCGGATTTTCTCGGACAGGACACACCGCTGGATTATCCCATTGACTTAGCCGTATTTAATTTAGGGTATTTACCCAGCGGTGACCATTCGTTAATGACTAAAGTGGACACAACGATTCGCGCCTTACAAGGGGCATTATCGCATTTGACTCCGCAGGGGATGATTACCGTTGTAGCCTATCCGGGAACGCCGGAAGGTGCAGCGGAAGAAGCAGCTGTGCTGGAATATATTACCGGCCTACCGCAACGAGATTATGATGTTAGTACATGGCGGCCGTTGAATCAACGCAATCAGCCGCCTACGCTTTATATACTTAGAGGACGATAACTATGAAACGATACAGATATAATAAAATCAAAGAAATTGTACAGTCCCGTTCCATCGAAACGCAGGAAGAATTAGCTGCGGCACTTTTGAAAGAAGGCATTGAAGTTACGCAGGCCACCGTGTCTCGCGACATTAAAGAGTTAATGTTGATTAAGATTCCTACCGGTGACGGTCATTATCGCTATGCTCTATCGCCGGAGGAAAACGTACTTCTATCGCGCAGCCGCATCAACCGTTTGTTTCAGGACTCCATTACAAAAGTAGACTACAGCTTAAATCAGATTGTTTTGCATACCTTGCCGGGATCGGCACAGTCCGTGGCCTTTGCTATTGATCATGCAAAATGGGATGAAATTATCGGTACCCTCGGCGGTGATGATACGATACTTCTTATTGCACGATCTGAGGCTGACGTACAGGCTGTATTAAAACGTATTTCCGATTTGATGAAGGACTAAACTATGCTGACACAAATGGGCATTCGGAATTTTGCTCTTATTGAGCATATGAATCTTCAATTTCATAAGGGGATTACTATTTTTACCGGTGAAACAGGTGCCGGTAAATCAATTCTAATGGACGCGTTCAGTATTCTTTTAGGCGAACGTGCCAGCAATGAGTTTATCCGTCACGGAAAAGACGCCTTTGTAATTGAAGGCGTCTTTGACATAACCGACGACTCTAAGTTGCAGGCATTATTGGAAAGTAAAAATATCGTTGTGGAAGATAATCAACTAATTCTGTCACGCTCCTTTAATCGGCAAGGAAAATCGACGATTTTAGCTAACGATCAAGCGATTCCCTTAAAAGCATTGCGTGAAATCGGGGAACAGCTGGCGGATATTCACGGACAATACAACAATCAATTATTGCTTAACCCGGATATTCATCATGAATACTTAGACTTTTATACGGCAGAATCGAAAACAGCGTATTATACCTATTGCGATGCCTACAATGCATATCGTGAAGCCAAGCGTAAATTGGACAGCTTGGCCGAAGCCGAAGCGGAGCGGGCCCGTGAACTGGATATGTTGCGTTTTCAAATCGACGAGATTGAAGAAGCACGGCTTACGCCGGGAGAAGACGTAGCTATTAGCGCAGAGTTAAAGCGATTGGACAGCTTTGAACATGTAGACAAAGTACTCGGTGCCTGCTATGAAGCGTTCTATACACAGCGTAATCCTATTTTGGATACGGTGAATACCATAAAAACGGAAGTGCATGATTTACTGCGCTACGATGAGGGCATAAAGGATATTTCCGAATTAGTGGATTCCGCGTATTTTCAATTGGAAGAAGCGGCACAATCCTTGGACAGATATCGTGATGCCATTTCTTACGATGAAGAAAGGTATGTGTACTGTCAGGAACGGGATTCGCTGATTTACGGTTTGAAACGGAAATACGGTGAAAGTATTGAAGCTGTTTTAGCATACGAAGAAAAGGCGCAGGCTCGCTTGGAAGCCTTAGAAAAGGAAACCTATGCGCAAGCAGATATAGAAGCGGACGTAAAAGCAAAAGAAGAAGCGGCCATACAGGCGCTTCAACGTTTACGGATCATACGGGAAACAAATCGCCGTATAATCGCAGACGCCTTGCAACAGCGCTTGCAGTCATTGGGCATGTCCAAGGCACGTATCGGGTTTGCTATTGAAGAGGCAGACGGTTTGACACCGTTGGGAGCCAAGCATATCGAATTGCTCTTTACAGCCAATACGGGTGAGAAGCCGTTACCCCTTCATAAAGTTGCGTCCGGCGGCGAGCTGTCGCGTATTGCCTTAGCTTTTTCCGCCGTATTTAATCAGGAATCGCAGAAGACACTGGTGTTCGATGAAATTGACGTAGGTATCAGCGGCGATGTTGCTCTGCAAGTGGCGGCACAAATACAGCAACTCAGCACGAGTACACAAGTATTCTGTATTACCCATTTGCCGCAAACGGCCAGCATTGCACAGCATCATTATCATTTGGCCAAGCATGAAGAGGCAGGGCGAACAATTTCAACCATCCGGCAGTTGTCCGAAGAAGAACATATCCGTCAAATTGCGGGCATGATGTCGGGTAACAGTTTTTCTCATACGGCAGTGGAAACAGCGAAGGAGCTCATTGCTCATTTCGGCAATCCCTATATGTCTACGGAGGAATCGGTGTGATTGAGGGATAGGTAGGTCTGTGTAATTAAAGAATGAGCATCTTAGCATAGGCCTAAAAGGGCATGTCAGTGCAATCATAGAATGGACCAGTCGGTGCAATCGAATCATAGGCATATCAGTGTAATTGAAGTATAGACAGGGAGGATAACTTTGTTTTCCCTGTTGACGATATGCCGGATACAAGGTATACTAATACCATCAAATTGATATGTTTACGAATAGCGGTAAACAACAAATCGAATATGCGGAGATAGAGGTGCGAATGTCAAGAGTATGTACAGGGAGTGTGGTAGACGTTGATCTGTACAAAAAGGGGCTTTTGCCGAAGGTCGGGTGTACCGAGCATCCGATTCTGGTCATGCATTTAAGAGATGTATGACTGTCATCACTTTGTGATGGAGTGCTAGCTCATCGTATGAATTGTGCAACGGTTCTGATAATCGTACATGCATGGAACATATAAGATCAGTGGTTAGCATCCGCTGGTCTTTTTTTTAGGAGGAATTGACATGACAAAAGTTATGGTATGCGGTGCATCGGGCAAAATGGGCCGCGAAGTAGTAAAAGCGGTTCATAATGATACAGCGTTGACACTTATCGGCGGTATCGATCCTAAACAAGCCGGTGAAGACTTAGGCATAGTGGCCGGTATCGGTGCTTTGAATCTGCCGGTGTACGCTTCATTGGAAAATGCATTAGTAAAAGACAAACCGGATGTAATTGTCGATTTCACATCGCCGGCGGTTATCTTTGAAAATGCTAAAACCGTATTGAGTGCAGGTGTTCACATGGTGATTGGTACGACGGGCTTAACCGAAGAACAGCGCAATGAATTAGCGGCTATCGGTAAAGAACACCATGCCAACTGCTTAGTAGCACCGAATTTCTCCTTAGGCGCGGTGATGATGATGAAGGTGTCGGCCGAATTGGCTCCGTACTTCCCTAATGTGGAGATTATCGAGCTTCATCACAATCATAAATACGATGCTCCATCCGGAACGTCAATTTTAACGGCTAAATTGATTAATGAAGCCAAAGCATCGGCCGGTGCCATAGCTGATGAAGACTTAACGCGGGAAAGCTTGCCAGGTGCGCGCGGTGCTAAGGTGGACGATGTTACTATTCACAGCGTTCGTTTACCGGGATATGTTGCCCATCAACAGGTATTGTTTGGCGGCTATGATGAAACCTTAACAATTCGTCACGACTCCTTAAGTCGTTTGTCCTTTATGCCTGGCGTTGTCCTTGCATGTAAGAAGATTGCTTCCAAACCGGGACTTACTTATGGATTGGAACATTACTTATAAGAGAGTGTGTATCTGCCAGCGTACTAGATTATCTATCTGCTCTAGATACTACAGTAGAATATTTAGAATTAAGCGTTAGTGATGTAATTTAACATATAGCAGTACAAACTAATTTTGAATAAAGAAGAGAGGGTGCTACGATAGAGAGCGTAGCCATCAATACACGACGATATGACGATAGTCGAAGCTGTAGAACTATAGGGCGCAGCAGACTATGGCCATCGTCAATGATAAGAGAGAAACGAGGAACACACATGAGAAAACCAAATGTTGCCATTTTAGGAGCTACCGGTGCGGTAGGTCAAGAATTTATTACCTTAATCGAAGAGCGCAATTTCCCTTTTGAAAGCTTGAAGCTATTGGCATCGGCTCGTTCTGCCGGGACGGAGCTTACTGTATGCGGTAAGACCTATGTGGTAGAAGAAGCAAAACCAGAATCCTTCGAAGGTGTAGATATTGCATTGTTTGCCGGTGGTTCGATTTCCAAAACCTTGGCACCAGAAGCGGTAAAACGAGGTGCTATCGTCATTGATAACTCCAGTACCTTCCGCATGGATCCGAATGTGCCGCTGGTTGTACCGGAAGTTAACCCGGAAGATATCGATACGCATAAAGGCATTATTGCTAATCCGAACTGCTCCACGATTATCATGGCGTTGGGATTAAAACCGTTGCATGACTTATCCCGCATCAAACGAATTGTAGTAAGTACATACCAGGCTGTATCCGGTGCCGGTAAAGAAGGCATTGATGAATTGACTAATCAGACAAAGGCGCATTTAGCCGGCGAAGAAATGGAAGCTCATATTCTTCCCAGTGCATCCTTGGCGAAACACTATCCTATCGCCTTTAACGTAATCCCGCAGATTGATGTTTTCCTTGATAACGACTACACTAAGGAAGAAATGAAGATGGTTAACGAAACACAGAAAATTCTTCATGATGATTCCATTCAAATCGTGCCGACGACTATCCGTATCCCTGTATACCGTTCGCATTCCGAATCGGTATTGGTAGAAACAGAAGAACCGGTAAGCGTAGATGCCTTCCGCGCAGCCTGCGATGCGTTCCCGGGACTCGTTGTACGGGATAATCCGGCAGAACAGGTATACCCGATGCCGCTGTACACATCCGGACAAAACGATTGTGAAATTGGTCGTATTCGCAAGGACTTATATAACGAACGAGGCATGAACTTCTGGATTGTGGGGGACCAGATTCGCAAAGGGGCGGCACTGAACGCATTGCAGATTGCCGAATACTTAATTGAAAAACAATCCTTTTAATACACCTTACCTATGAAGGGGGACTTTACATGAAAACATTAGGTCGTGTTTTGACAGCTATGATTACACCGTTTCATGCAGACGGCTCCGTTGATTTTGACGGCGCGGTAGCATTGGCTAATCATTTACTGGAGAACGGTTCCGACGGCATTGTCGTTTGCGGTACTACCGGTGAAAGCCCGACAATTGCTAATGAAGATAAATTAACATTATTCCGCCGCATTGTCGATGCATGCGGTGATAAAGGGAGCATTATTGCCAACACAGGCTCTAACGATACGCTGCGCTCCGTAGAATTTACAAAGCAAGCGGCAGCTACCGGCGTAGACGCAGTGATGGCGGTTGTACCGTATTATAACAAACCTAATCAAAAGGGCTTGTATGTACATTTTAAAGCCATTGCCGAAGCTACAACTTTGCCGATTATCGTGTATAATGTGCCGGGACGAACTGGCGGTAAGATCGTACCGGCTACGATCGAACAGTTGCACCGTGACTTCCCGAATATCGCTGCCGTAAAAGAAGCGTCCGGTGATGTAAACGTTGCTTCTGAAATTTATCGCCGTATCCCAACAGATTTTATGATTTACAGTGGTGACGATGGATTGACCTTGCCAATTCTGGCCGTTGGCGGTTGCGGGATTATTTCCGTAGCAGCTCATGTAGTAGGTAAGGACTTGAATGAAATGATTCAAGCCTTTGAACGCGGCGAAGTGACGAAGGCTCGTGAAATTCATGCACGCCTGTTGCCGATATTCGATGCTATGTTTGTAACTACAAACCCGATTCCCGTAAAATATGCGGTGCGCAGGCTGGGCTTACCGGCGGGGCCGTTCCATCTGCCGATGTGCGAACCGTCCGAAGAAGAAGCCGCTGTTATTGACGCAGCGTTAAAAATGATAAAATAAAAGATAAAAGAAGGGCTCCTATATCTCAGTGGTCAGGTCTAGCGAATGACGCGCTTACGATATAGGAGCCTTCTTATTATTGGCATATCAAAAAATTATTGACTTTTGGTGAAGATTAAGATTGTACGCGATTAAAGGATCTACTAAAATAAGACAATATGTCGAGAACACACATTATGTGGAATAGGATTGTTAGTGAATGGTCGTATAGGGATAAATACTTCTTAAGATTTAGAATGTAGTCAAGAATAAATAGATTTTCTAAATTTATAGGAGGTATTGTTTTAGTAACCTTTGTTTTATATTTATAGCGGTATGTATGGTAGTTGTAATACATTGTTTATAAATACCTCCTATATGGAGGGGATGACTGTTTTTAGTACTCTGTAATCTTATGGTATGATAAATTATATTGTGGTGAGGAATAAAAGTAGGTTATTTTGCATGAAAAATTAATATTTTGCGATAAAATTTTGTTGTATGGAAATAGGAAAAAGGTCTATCAGTTTCAATGGAACAAAAGCTTCTGTTGAAACTAATAAACCTAATTTGGCGATTAGTATATCCTACCTATTAAAAATTGTCAAAGATATAAGGATGCTAAATGAAAGGGATATATTTAAACCGGTAACTAGTAACATGATATAGAATATTAGAAATGGAAATGGAAATGGAAATGTAGCCGCCTGCACATCAGGCGGCTTTTTAATTACCTTATGTGGAAACCTTTTGTTATACGTGAAGAGATATAATAAAACCCCCAGTTTAAACCGGGGGCGAATGGAAAACAGAAGGGAGATTCGTTATTTTTATAGTTGCAATCGTCCGTTTTCCATAACAGTTATCTGACGTCCGTCGTGGGTAGTACCAATAATTTTCATTTGTTCATGACCGACCATGAAGTCTACATGTGTAAGTGATTGATTCAAGCCACGGGCTTTTAGTTCATCTTTGGATAATCCGTCACTATCCTTGAGACAGGTTGGATATGCCGCACCCAATGCCAAATGACAGGATGCATTTTCATCAAACAATGTTTCATAGTAGATAGTGTCGGATTGGCTGATTGGTGAATAGTGGTCTACCAAAGCAAGTTCACCGAGATAACGAGCACCTTCATCGGTTTCTAACAGAATTGTTAAATAGTCTTTGCCTACTTCCGCATCATAGTCGACGACTTTACCGTCCTTAAAGGTAAGGTGGAAATGTTCAATGCGATTACCTTGGTAGATGAGTGGTTTGGTACTGTAGACAATACCGTTGACGCCATCATACTGTGGGGCAGAGAACACTTCTTCCGTTGGAATGTTAGCATCAAATTCCGTTCCGTATTTGTCAAGTTCGCTACCGCCCTGCCAGATATGACCTTCCGGTAAGGTAATGGTAAGGTCTGTACCGTTGGGGCAGGTATAATGCAAGGACGCAAAATTAAGTGTATTCATACTGGCTGTACGTTTAGCCAGGCGTGCCAGATGAGCATCAATAGCTTCTTCCGGTGTTACGTTTTCAATGCGGCACAGTGTAAAGATACGTTCCCATAAGGTATCCGTCTTTTCTTCATCGGTGCCGGTAAAGCCGAGTAGGTCTGCCCATAATGACGTAGCTACGGCAGCAACACACCAGCGTACGGCCGATCCCATGATGGCTTCATGATAAAAATCCAACACCTTATTCAGATGACGGGATTGTAAGGCGATGCGATTGGGTTTGACACCTTGCATAGCATAGGGATTAGCGCTGATAAGAGAAAGAAATACAGCTCCCTTATCTACGTATGTTTTGTAATAGGTAGGAATCCAAGGTGCCGGCTGTGAAAGAACATCGTCACTGGCGTGGAGAAGACGTTCCTTGGCAATTTCATGAGCACGCCAATTGATGACCACTTCCGCAGCGCCCAGCGCATAGGCTTCACGGGTTACGATAGTGGCAAAATCTTTTTGCTCCACATCGGTGGATACCACTAAGGTACCACCTTTTTTTAAATGAACACCTGTTGTTAATAGTGTATGGGCATATGCCTTCAATCGTTCGGTTTGCATATATGATTATCTCCTTATCTATATTGATTATAAATTGCCAACACTGAGCGTGCGTAGTAGCACCAGTAGAAAAGTTATACAGGAGTTTCAATATCCTTGTAGAACATTTTCATGTAGGAGGCGATACTATGAACGCAACAAGAAAAAAGTGGTTAGCAGGCATGGGGGCGGCACTGGCCATATGCCTACTTCTACGCCCCATTATAGCAGACAATGAGGTACAAATAAATAAAGAGCTAAGCAGTGCTGATTATGAAATGACAGAAACTGCACGCAGCGGTGCATCGTCGGGCGCATTACCCAAGGAAGGGACAGAGAAAAAAGAAATGGGTACGGCAGATTCTAAGGACTCTTCTAAGGCAATGCCAATTCATAGCAAAGCGAAACAGCAAGGCATATTGGTATATGTTACGGGTGCCGTGGAATCACCGGGGCTGTATGAGTTGCCCGGAGTTCCTCATGTAGGTGATGCCATTAAAGCGTGCGGTGGACTCTTACCGTATGCAGCGGCGGATACACTGAATTTAGCAGAGCAAATACCGGACGGTACACATATTCATGTGCCGTTTTCCTTTACAGGAAATCCGGAAGTGCTGCTGCGAAAACAAAAAATCAATATTAATACTGCCGACGATAAAGAATTACAAACACTGAACGGTGTTGGACCGGCTATAGCCAAGCGCATTATTGAGTATCGTACGGAGCACGGAAATTTCGGGAGTATCGAAGATATCAAAAAGGTAAAGGGGATCGGTAATGGGCTCTTCAAC
This sequence comes from Veillonella magna, assembly GCF_959600285.1. Classification (NCBI taxonomy): domain Bacteria; kingdom Bacillati; phylum Bacillota; class Negativicutes; order Veillonellales; family Veillonellaceae; genus Veillonella; species Veillonella magna. Next base: position 117,947 of record NZ_CAUGKU010000002.1, read on the forward strand.
AAGTGTAAAGCCAAAATCACGGTATAAGGTAATTAACTTTTTTCTTACTATGATGCAGAGCTTCGGCCGTGATTTAGGATTGCTTACCTACACGGAATGGGGAAGTCTGCTGTGGCTGTTACCGGCGTGGGGCATTGCTACGGTTTATGGCAGAGTGTATGAGTTTTCTCCGTTACTGACGGCTTTTATGAGTTGTCTTTGGTATCCGTTATTCCTGCTATGGCGTGCGTGGCAACGATCGGAGGGACACCCTTACCGTATTTTCAGTGTAACTATTCTTTGTATTGCTTTATATCTGCTGGGGCTTGGGCGCGCTACCCAGGTAATTACTAGTTACAGTGAAAGCGATACTTTTTTTGAAGGACAAGAGGGAACCTATATTATGCATATTACGTCTATGCCGGAGCGCATTCGCCGTGGTACGTCGGAAACGATAAAGCTTACCGGTGATGTATTGGGACTTTACGCTAAGAAAGAAATGGTAGGCGAAGAACTGCTACACGCCGACGGAGAGATTATTGCGTACGTAAATGACACGTCATCTATACTACCGGGCAGCTATGTATGGGTACACGGCACGCCCTTGCACAGTCGTAGCAATGTGGAGGATGGTCAAATCGATCGAAGGGCGCGGATGATTGCGTCCCTCTATCGCGGCACTATATATGATGGAACTGTAACGGCAGTGGTAACTTCGGGTGCGTCTTTACCGGCAGAAATACGGCCGCCTTGGTATGAATATATATTGAATGCGCTGATGCAAGATATAGGAAATATACACACTTATGTGAAACAGGCGATTGCTAACCGTTTGCCTGCGTCCGTAGCTGCTTTGGCACAGACCTTAGTGTTGGGTGGCAGCTATAGTTTATTGTCGTCTACAGTGATGACATCCTTTACATTGACAGGCTTGATTCATATTTTATCTGTTTCCGGATCTCATATTGCTCTTCTCTTTGCCATGGTGTATGGGATAGGAGCCATAGGAGGCATTGGTAAGGAACGCTCCACCTATGCGGGGATTATTGTAGCTATTCTCTATTGCTGTATGGTAGGTTTTAATCCACCGGTCATACGTGCCACCCTCATGGGGATTTGTATGGGCATCGGTGTTATTCGAGGAACACTGTACAGCAGTCGCCAAGCGATTGCCATAAGCGCAGCTATGTTGTTGCTGTATCAACCGATGCTGTTATTGGATGTTAGCTTTCAACTGTCCTTTGGGGCAACGTATGGGATTTTACTGCTCGTGAAGCCGTTGTACCGCCGTATACCCAGGGGAATGCCAAAAGTGACGATGCCGCTGGCGCTTTGTTTGGCGGCACAAATATTGATGTGGCCGGTACAGTTATATTATTTTCATATGATAGGTATGGGGACATTCGTAGCAGCCATATTAGTAGCACCTCTATTGGATCTGGCCATTATCGGGATTGTCATACTTGTTCTGTTAAACATTATCTATGCACCTGCGTTTTTATGGGACATGGTCGGTTATTTGTTAAGGATAGCTGTATATATAAACTATATTATTGCACGATTGCCTTTGATGACGTACTGGATAGCCGCTCCGGCGTGGTGGCAGATGGTATTGTACTATCCGCTGTGTCGTTATTATTACTATTGGGCAGAAGAGGGCACAAAGGATAAGGCCCCTGTCTATGAAAAAGGAGCCTTATTGTGTATAATAGTAGTACTGTTTTGCGGGCCTTTTGTAGAAGCATCGGGCACGACATATATTCATGTTATTCCGACTGCCCACCCGTCATGGTTGGCGATAGAATCACATTGGGGTCGACGCGATGTGTGGCTGTATTGTGATATGGGAGGACGGGTACCCTCGCCGCGGCTGATACATACACTTGAAAGCGACGTACATTATTATGGAGCGGCTCGTTTACGTGGTCTTGTCGTTGATGGTGTAAATGCGGAGAATATTTATGCGGTTAATGCGTTGGCTTCTTATTTCGGAATTCCTTTTTCTTTTGATGCCGTGAAAAAGGGGCGTTATAGTTATGTTACTGCCGGCAATGAGGAATATATCCCCATCACGATGGAAACGAATGGAGTTATACAGGTAACCGGTTTGCATCGAAGCTTTTTCTTCTTGTCGCAAAGCAGCGGTTATCGACAAAAGGGCCAAAAGGTTTTACAATTAAAAGGAAACCCTACGGAGATGTACGTGCATCGGTACGGCCGAGACAGGATCCCCTGTATTATAGGAACTGCCGATGAATACGGTTTGCTAAGGCAATACGATAATCGCTGTGACGGGTATGTGTATTGGCCGCCGGGACGGAAGCTGCGTGAAATCGATCCGGCATTGGACGGACTTTATGTCGTAGGGCATGAGAGGATACCGGATATAGAGTTGTAATGTATACAGTAGGTTAACTGCCAATGGCGAACGATAGTTGTGATATACGAGGAGGTTGCGGTGAGCGAAGTTCTCTTAGTGTACGGCGATGAGCCGCAGCGTATGGAAGAGGTAAAAAGTAATTTCCTAACATCATATACCAAACTTAATGTGCGCATGTTTGATAGTGAATCATCGCCGCGATCTATTTGTGAAGCGATGAATGAACAATCTCTTTTTGGCGATGTATCTGTTCTCTACATAGCTAATCCCCCGATTATAAAGAAAACAGCCAAGCAATCTCTCGGTGAATGGCAACAGGTGTACGACGCATTATTGACCTATAACGGTGAGTCGCCAATTTTACTCATGTATCACGAAAGTATAGATAAACGTATTCAAGCCAATAAGGCATTGTTGGCAGCGATTCGTCATGAAGAATGCCATAAGCTAAAAGGACAGGAATTACTCACTTGGGTTACGGTGTATTGCAAAAAAAATGGCTATACCATAACCCGAGACGGTATGCTGTATCTGCAACATGTGCTGGAGCTGTGGCAGGATGTGCCGGTTAGTTTTTTGCGTACCGAGTTTGATCGCTATTTCTTGCAGTTAGGTAAGACAAAGAAAATTACCGAAGACTTTTTAAGGGAAAACAGTAGCGATTACGGAGCAAAGAATATATTTGCCTTCAAGGATGCATTGCTACAAAAAAATGCGGCTGTGTTAATGGAGTTATTTCCTTTTATGCTAAGCTATAAGGAAATAGATAGAGCCCTTTCTTATATTGAAAGCCAGTTGCGATTGCAGTTGATGGTAAGTGAATGTCGGGCCTACGGCATGAGTGAAGCGGAGACGGTAGCGTATATGAAGGATAACGGCTCTACGGTTAAGCCCTATCCGATTAAGCTGGCCTACAGTGCCGCGCGGTCTGTTACTATTCCTGCCTTAGCCGGGTTACTGCGCCAGCTATACGAAATTATACGCTTAGGTCGTATGGGGGAAGGACAGTTGATTCGGGTAAGAGATGCATGTTTAACCTATTGTTTATCGGAAGAGGAGAAGATATGAAACGAAAGATACTGATGGCTTCAGCTGCCTGCGTGGCTGTTATCGGCTTGGCCTTTGCAGCAGTAGTCACGCCCACGGGACGAGCTGTACAAGGAATATATCTGGATTCCAAGGACGTATCACACTATACGCCGGATGAATTGCGCGAGGAAATCGATCGTCAGTTCGAGTCGGGACCAACTACATTGGTTATTATGGATGATACCAATAAAAAGCAGACCGTATCTTTTAAGGATATCGGTATTCGGGCTAACCGCGAAGCCACGGTGGAAGCTATCATGGCATATGGCTATGAGCAGGATTTTTGGACATATGTTACTCATCGTTTTCAGGCATTGCTATCGCCGGTGCGGTATCGTTTGGTGTACGAAATTAACGAACCTACTGGAGAAAGTTTTTTACGTGACTTAGGTAATCGCTTGGATGCGCCGGGTAAGGATGCATTTCTTACCTATGAAGGAGGTAAGGTTATCCATCATAAAGCCGTACCGGGTAAGCGACTGGATATAAAGGCAACCTTGGCAACATTGAAAGAAAAGGCACGGGCCGGTCAGCTAGAAACGCTTCCTTTGGTGATAGATACAAAAGCAAAGCCTAAAATTGGTGACAGTGATATAGCGCCTATTACTACCTTACTTGCTGTGTATACCACGCAGTTTAATCCGGGTGATGAAAATAGAACACATAATATTCAATTGGCCACAGATAAAATAAACGGAGTTCTCCTCGGCCCGGGAAAAACATTTTCCTTTAATGATGTGGTAGGTGAACGCACGGCAGAAGCCGGTTATGACGATGCGCCGGTATTTATGGATGGCAAACTTGTTCCGGGCATCGGCGGAGGTATTTGCCAGGTAAGCTCCACCTTATTTAATACTGCCTTGCTTAGCGGTATGACTATTGATGAACGCACACCGCACTTTGAGCCGGTAGGGTATATACCGGCCGGACGTGATGCAACGGTAGCCTATGGGTACTTGGATTTTGTATTTCATAATCCTTATACGCATCCCGTATATATTCGTGCTGTTACCGAAGGTGATAGTCTGGTGATTTACATGTTCGGCACGGAAGCGGATAAGCCGAAACAGGTGACGGTAGAAACATCGGCAGGCACAGCAATTATGCGTAAAACCATAGAAAAAACGGATGCTACCAAGGATACGGATGAAATTAGGGAAGGGCACAACGGAATGTCTATGATGACGCTGCGCCATATAACGAAAGCCGATGGTTCGATTAAGACAGATCGCTTTGAATCCGTCTATGATCCGGTGGATACTGTTATTATTCGCGGAACAAAGCCAAAAGAGGCGGCAAAACCTAAGGCACAATCGACGAAGCCGGCTACATCCGAGAATTAACGGATAGAGTAGTTGACAGATATGCAGCAATAAGCGGATGTGTAGTAATAAAAAATATATAGTAATAACTATACATTTAGAATAAACAGATGCATGGCATTGAATATACATTAATTGAAAGAAAGGGCTCTAAGCAATGAAATTACGTTATCATGTAGTACCGCGTAAACAGATGAAAGCGTCCTATCTTATTGAGGCTGATAAAAAATCCATTGAGATTCGATTGGCCGAAGCGGGTAAACAATTACAGGCACTTGATGCATTACAAGCAAAATTAGAAAAGTGGTATACCCAAAAAGGTGTATCCTTTGCGCCGGTGCCGTTATCGTCCTCCGATAGCTGTTGCTACTCTTGGGTGGCCGATGAAATTCACGATCACACCATGACGGAATACTATTATGCCGGCGGTTGTGGCGTAGGTGAGTTAATCGAAGAGCTGGAGGAACGACGTAAAGCACAACGAGGCTACGATGAAGAGGATATTCCCGACTTTTCCGATAGCTATGATTATATAGAAGAATATGATGATGCGGACTTTGCTCCTTTTTCCGATGATGATGCAACGATGACATTACTGGATAATACGCCTGTCGAATGCGATTATGTGGAAGCAAAACCCTTGCCGGCGGATAAGCCTGCTTACGGCGGAGCTCGCAAAGGTGGCGGACGTCGAAGACGAGATGTGACAGAGCCGGGGATGCTGTTAGGTCCCAAGATTACGGGAGAACCTGTATCCATTATGAGTATTGATGATGGCGGTCGCGGTCTTGTGTTTGAAGGCGTTCTCAACGGAATTGAAATGCGAGAAACCAAGACGGGAAAGGCAATTATCAGCGGAAATGTAGTGGATACGACCAACAGTATTCGCTTTAAAAAATTTATGGACTCTGCCGAGGAAGGCAATGAGTTAATGAAAGCGTTAAAGGGGGCTAAGCATGTACGCGTACAAGGCGACGTCGATTTCGATGATCGCTTTGAACGAGATTATGTTCTGGATTTACGCAGCGTGCAGGCTGTAGAAAAAAATACTAAGCGTACGGAACAACGTGAGGATTCCCGTGTTGAGCTTCACTTACATACTAAGATGAGTGATAAGGACGCGCTGGTAGTTGTCAAGGAATTGATTTCCACCATAAAAGATTGGGGACATCCGGCGGTGGCGATTACGGATCACGGTGTTGTTCAGGCATTCCCGGAAGCACAAGCCATTGCGGCAGAAAAAGGAGTTAAGATTATTTACGGCGTCGAAGGGTATCTGATTGAAGACGAGGACTCGGATACGCGGTATCATATTATCTTACTAGCCAAGAACATGGTGGGATTACGGAATTTGTATAAACTGGTAACGATTTCACACTTAAATTATTACAAGCGGCGTCCCCGTTTGCCCCGTGCTGTTATTGAAGAGCATCGCGAAGGTTTGATTATCGGATCGGCCTGTGAAGCCGGCGAATTAATGCAAGCCATCGTTCGCGGTGAATCCAAGGAACGGTTGCTAGAAATTGCCGACTTCTACGATTATTTGGAAATCCAGCCATTGTGTAACAATATGTTCTTAGTGCGTCATAATATTGTTCCTGATGAAGCAACCTTGGTGGAAATGAATAAGACCATCGTTGAATTGGGTGAGGCACTGAATAAAAAAGTAGTTGCTACCTGTGATGTGCATTATTTGAATCCGGAAGATAAAATTTATCGTGAAATCATGCTTACAGCCAGTGGCTTTAAGGATGCGAAGGATCAACCGGACCTTCATTTGCGTACCACCGATGAGATGCTCAAGGAGTTTGCCTATTTAGGTGAAGAAAAAGCTTATGAAGTCGTCGTGACCAATTCACGGTATATTAACGATCAAATCGAAGCGATTCGTCCAATTCCGGACGGTACATATTCTCCGAAAATCGAAGGGGCCGAAGAAGAGCTGACGAACATGTGTTACCGCAAGGCGAAACGCATTTATGGTGATCCGTTACCACAGGTAGTGGCGGATCGTTTGGATTATGAGTTGACGCGAATTATCGGACATGGATTCGCGGTGCTGTATTACATTGCGCATAAGTTGGTAAAAAAATCACTGGATGACGGCTATCTGGTTGGATCCCGTGGATCGGTAGGATCTTCCTTTGTAGCGACCATGGCGGATATTACGGAAGTAAACCCGTTGCCTCCGCATTATATTTGTCCAAAATGTAAGCATAGTGAATTTTTCTTAAAAGGTGAGTATGCCGGTGGATTTGACCTGCCACGTAAAAAATGCCCAGAATGCGGTACCGAATTGGAAATGAACGGTCATGATATTCCGTTTGCAATTTTTATGGGTTTTGAAGGCGACAAGGTACCTGATATCGACCTTAACTTCTCCGGTGACTATCAGCCGCGAGCTCATAAATACACGGAAGAACTGTTCGGTCGTGATAATGTATTCCGTGCCGGTACAATCGGTACAATCGCAGATAAGACAGCTATCGGTTATGTTCGCAAATATGCGGAGATTAACGGAATTCAAGTGCGACAAGGTTTCCTCGAGGAACTGGCAAAGGGTTTTACCAAAGTAAAGAATACGACCGGTCAGCATCCGGGCGGTATCATGGTATGTCCTCGTGATATGGATGTGCATCATTTTACGCCGGTGCAGTATCCGGCGAATAAAAGGGAAAGCGGTATTATCACGACCCATTTTGATTATCACTCTATCGAAGGACGCATGACCAAACTGGACATACTGGGCCATGATGATCCGACAATTATTCGTATGTTGGAAGATATTACCGGTATTGACGTACAAACTATTCCGTTCGATGATCCGGAAACATTGAGTCTCTTCTCATCGACCAAGGCGATTGGGTTAACACCGGAACAATTAATGGGTGATAAGGTAGCTACATTAGGGGTGCCGGAATGCGGTACCGGCTTCGTACGGCGCATGCTAGAAGATTCCAAGCCGAAATGCTTCTCTGACTTGGTACGAATTTCTGGATTTTCTCATGGTACCAATGTATGGCTGGATAATGCACAGACCTTAATTAAAGAAGGAACCTGTCAATTGAATGAAGCTATTTCGACACGTGACGATATCATGAACTATTTGATGCATCGGGATATAGCGCCGCTGACGTGTTTCTCCATTATGGAAAACGTACGAAAGGGACGAGGTATTGAAAAGAGAAATAAGCAAGGCGAAGCCATTACGGATTATGAAGACCAAATGCGGAAGGGGCATATTCCCGAATGGTTTATTGAGTCATGCAAAAAGATTTCTTATTTATTCCCACGTGCTCATGCCGTGGCGTATGTTATGATGGCATTCCGCATTGCATGGTTTAAAATCAATTATCCTTTGGCCTTTTATGCATCGTACTTTTCCATTCGTGCCAAAGCGTTTGACGTGCGTATTATGACGCAGGATTTGGCAGGGCAAAAGGCCGAGTTCAATCGCTTGAAAGCATTGGACTATAAGGCAACGCAAAAGGATAAGGATATGATGACAGCTCTCGAAGTATCTATGGAAATGATTCAACGTGGTTTTACGTTTAGTACGGTTGACTTGGAATATTCTAAAGCACGACGCTTTACCATTCGTGACGGTAAGTTGTTGCCACCGTTCCTTGCTATTGACAGTTTAGGGGAAAAGGTAGCCGACGTTATCGTGGAGGAAAGAGAAAAGCGACCGTTTACTTCGATTAAAGATTTACAGCGTCGCTGTAAAATTTCACAATCCATATTGGATACGATGGCTGAGTTAGGGTGCTTCGGTGATTTGCCTGATGATGAACAGATGAGTCTTTTCGCTATGTAATCAGTCATGCTATCTCCGTATTTTAAGAATATATTTTCCTATCGTATAATAACTATATAAATATGAAGACATCCTTACTATTGTAATGTTAAGGATAATCGTTGTAAGGGAGGAATTCCTGTGACAAACCAAGTAAAAGAGCCGGTATGGATCGGCGTAGATGTAGGGACCACTGGTGTACGAGCCATGGCTTATACTTCCACCGGTAAAGCGGTAGCTTCTTCGGAAGCATTTTATCCGTTGGAAACACCGCAATATGATTGGGCGGAACAGAATCCGCAACAAATTTATGATGCGGTAGAAGAAGTAGTGCGCTCCACGGTAGCTGAATTACAGTATAAATTAGTGAGCATTTCCGGTATTGCTCTAAGTACAGTTATGCATAGTTTTATTCCGCTTGACGGAGACTATCAATTATTGGGAAACATGATCACTTGGGCAGATAGCCGAAGTGCGGCTATTGTTCGTCGGATGGAACAGGAAGAGCGGTGCCGAGATTTTTATTTCCGTACCGGCTGCCCGCTTCATGCATGTTATCCACTGGCAAAGTTAGTATGGATGAAGGAAAACAGACCCAACTTATTTGCTCGGATGGCACATATCGGTTCTATCAAAGACTACATGTTCCGGCTGATGACCGGCGAGTGGGTAACGGATAAGTCCGTGGCCAGCAGCAGCGGCCTTTATAATGAATTGGAAGAAGCCTGGGATTGTGATATTTTAGCGTATATCGGTATTGAAGAAACACAGTTGCCTAAGGTTGTATCTACCACATACAGTGCAAAACTCATAAAGGATACGGCGCAACGGCTGGGACTGCCGGAAGGATTACCGGTAGTTATCGGCGCTACGGACGGAGTTTTGGTTAATGTCGGAATCGGAGCGGTATCGCCGGGGCAGTTAAGCTGTACTATCGGAACCAGCGGGGCTATCCGTATGTTGACGGAAAAACCGCGTATGGATAAGGAAGGACGCACTTGGTGCTATAACTTGACGGATGACATGTGGGTAGCCGGCGGTGCCATTAACAACGGAGGTATTATATTACGTTGGATTCGTGACCGAATCATGCATTTACATGGTTCACAAATAGAAAACCTTGATGTGGATCCTTATGATTTGATGACTATGAAGGCTCGCCATGTACCGGCCGGTTCCGGCGGATTGCTGTTGATGCCGTTCTTTACCGGTGAACGGGCACCGTACTGGAATTCTGATTTGCGGGGTGCCTTTATCGGGTTGTCTTTGAATCATAGTCGCTCTTACATGATTCGTGCGACGATGGAAGGCATTTGTTATAGCTTGCTTTGTGTATTACAAGCATTGCGTGATTTTGAAAACGTAGAGTCTATTCGGGTTAGCGGTAGCTTTACAAAATCGGAATTATGGTTACAAATTATGGCGGATATTTTCAATGAAGATATTACGCTTCCCAATAACAGTGAAGGAGCTTCTTTTGGTGCTGCCGTACTCGGTTTTATTTCCGATGGTACCTTAAAGAGCATTCGCGATACGGCTGAGCTTATTCAGCCTCAGGATGTGTATACCCCGAAACAAGCCAATCGGGATGTATATGATACATTGTTCAGTATTTATGAATCCTTGTACACACAGATGAAAGACGATTTAGCCCGTCTCGTGAGGTTCCAGCAGGAACATCCGTTTAGCAGACTATAATCGAAAGGAGTACCCACAATGCCTCTTATAATTTTGGCTTTAGGTATTATTCTCCTGTTCTTCCTCATTGTGAAAGTGAAGATGAACAGTTTCTTGTCTCTTATTTTAGTGTGTATTTTGTTAGCCTTCGGTGAAGGGTTGCCGGTAGATAAAATTTTCCCGACGATTCAAAAAGGATTGGGAGCTACCTTAGGCGGTCTTACCATCGTTGTAGGCTTCGGTGCCATTCTCGGTAAATTGATGGCTGACAGCGGTGGGGCGCAGCGTATTGCCACTACGCTAATCAATATGTTCGGCCGTAAAAATGTAAAATGGGCTGTATGTTTAACCGGTTTTATTGTTGGTATCGCTCTGTTTTACGAAATCGGCTTTGTATTATTGATTCCATTGGTATTTACTATTGCCGTATCGGCAGATATTCCTCTTTTGGAAGTTGGTATTCCGATGGCAGCGGCGTTATCTGTAACTCACGGATTCTTGCCGCCGCATCCGGGACCGACGGCTATATCAGTTATCTTTAATGCTGATATCGGTAAAACTCTTATTTATGGGATTATCATTGCTATTCCGACGGTTATCATTGCAGGTCCGTTACTGTATAACACGGTAAAGGATATTAAGACATCCATTCCCGAAGGGTTACATAATGATAAAGTATTTACCGATGAAGAAATGCCGTCCTTTACCAGCAGTATTCTTACCGCATTAACGCCGGTATTCTTGATGGCTATCAGTGCTATCGGTAAAATGATGCAGCTTCCTAAGGATGCACCGATTACGCATATTCTTAACTTCATCGGTGATCCCAGTGTGGCGTTGACAATTTCTATCGCAGTGGCATTCTATACTTTTGGTTTTGCTCGTGGCAAAACTATGAAGGAAATCATGGAAACGTCGGAAAAGGCTATTTTGACGGTAGCTATGATTCTCTTTATCGTAGGTGCCGGCGGTGCCTTGAAGCAAGTGCTCATCGATAGTGGTGTAGGTACCTATATCGGAAGCTTGGTAATGGGTGCGAATTTGTCACCGCTTACGTTGGCATGGATAATTGCCTCGGTAATTCGTATTGCTGTCGGTTCTGCTACCGTGGCAGCCTTGACAGCTGGTGGTATCGTGGCTCCATTGATTCCATTGACCGGTGTCAGCCCTGAACTGATGGTATTGGCTGTCGGTGCGGGTAGTGTTATCTTCAGTCCTCCGAATGATCCAGGCTTCTGGTTGTTTAAGGAATTCTTTGGTTTGACGGTTAAGCAAACGGTACGTACTTGGTGTGCCGTTGAAACGGCTATTGCTGTATGTGGTTTAATCGGTGTTGAATTGTTAAGTCTTTTTGTATAAGAACATACTCTACTGAACAATGTGAGAGCCTCTTCATTAGAAGAGGCTCTTTTGTGTATTGCTGATATAGCATCTATCAAAAAATATTTTATAGAAGTGATTAAAAAAGTTAATGATAGATGTACGAACTTACAGTTGACAAGAAAAGTTTATATACCTATAATAGTCAAGGTTGAAATAAGAGGATTAATAAATCTAATGAATGACGAGGTATTCATTTCGTAGATTTCGTTGTATTGATGGGACACAGTGATGTTGGTAGTGTCTGCGAAGATGAGATGCCGGTAGGAAAGGGTAGAAGAAACATGAAAACAGTAGCAGCATGGTTAGTAGCAGTAGCATTAGTTGGTGGTTTGTCGTTAGTAGCCGGTCCGGCCGATCACATCGGTTTCACGCAGATAAATTTAAATGGCGCTACGCATCTGCACATTCCCGGTGATGCACGTTAATAATTATAGATAAAATAAAGTCGACCTTGACAATGGGGTTGACTTTTTTGCTATACGAGAGAATTCAGTAATTTTAGTATTGCAAGCTCATTAATCGATATGATATACTACATGAGTATGATAAATTACGCACGTAGACTGATTTCGATTCTGTGTCCGCTTGTCGGATGTGTCGAAAGATGATGCTGCGGAGGAGACAACAGGAGGTGCCAACATGGCAGTAGTATCAATGAAACAATTATTAGAAGCTGGTGTTCACTTCGGTCACCAGACTAGAAGATGGAACCCTAAGATGGCTAAGTACATCTTCACTGAACGTAATGGTATTTATATCATCGACCTTCAGAAAACCGTTAAAAAAGTAGAAGAAGCTTATGACTTCATGCGTGAAGTAGCTCAGTCCGGCGAAATCGTACTTTTCGTAGGTACTAAGAAACAGGCACAGGAATCTATTAAAGAAGAAGCAGAACGTTGCAACATGTTCTATGTAAACGAACGTTGGTTGGGCGGTATGCTTACTAACTACAAAACAATTGAAACTCGCGTAAAACGTTTGAAACAGCTTGAAAAAATGGCTGAAGATGGTACGTTTGAAGTATTGCCGAAGAAAGAAGTTATCGTTCTTCGTCATGAAATGGAAAAATTGGAAAAATACCTCGGCGGTATTAAAGAAATGCCGAAACTCCCGGGTGCATTGTTCGTAATCGATCCGAAGAAAGAACGTATTGCTATCGCTGAAGCTAAGAAGTTAGGTATTCCGGTAGTTGCTACCGTTGATACCAACTGCGATCCGGATGAAATCGACTTCCCGATTCCGGCAAACGACGACGCTATTCGCGCTGTTAAATTGTTGACTTCTAAAATTGCCGACGCTATCTTGGAAGGCCGTCAGGGCGAACAGGTTGACGCTGAGAAAGCATCTGAACAAGCTTTGAACGACATGGTTGACGATTCCCGTGAAATGATTCAGGACGGTCGTTTCTAATTCATTTCTTACAAGGATAAATCGTGGGACTTAAGCTGTTAAAAAAATATAAATTTAATAGCGTTAACGATTGATAAAAAGAGTAATACACTATAAAATTAAGGTAAGGCTCAAAGTCCTTACCTTAATTACTGTATGGGAGGTATATACAACATGGCAATTACTGCTGCATTGGTAAAAGAATTACGTGAACGTACTGGCGCAGGTATGATGGACTGCAAGAAAGCATTGACAGAAACTAACGGTGATCTCGATAAAGCGGTTGACCTTCTTCGCGAAAAAGGCTTGGCTGCTGCTGCTAAAAAGGCAGGTCGTATTGCTGCAGAAGGCGTTGTTACATCTTACATTCATGGTGGCGGACGTATCGGTGTTCTCGTAGAAATCAACTGCGAAACTGACTTCGTTGCTAAAACTGATGATTTCCAGGCTTTGGCTAAGGATATTGCTATGCAGATTGCTGCTTCCAATCCGGCTTACTTGAACCGTGAAGAAGTTCCGGCTGAAGTAATCGAACATGAAAAAGCAGTTCTTTTGGAACAGGCTAAACAGGAAGCGGAAGAAGACGTTAAAAACGGTAGAAAACCGAAACCGGCTGCTGTATTAGAAAAAATGGTTAACGGCCGCATTGAAAAATTCTATAAAGAAAATTGCCTTTTGGAACAGGTTTTCATTAAAGACGGCGACAAGACCATCACTGACGTAATCAATGAAAACATTGCTAAAATCGGTGAAAACATCAACGTACGTCGTTTTGTTCGTTACGGCTTGGGCGAAGGCCTTGAAAAACGTAACGATGACTTCGTTGCCGAAGTTATGGCTTCCGTTGGTAAATAAGTAGTAGAGAAAATAAGAGAACACCGTGCTGTGTTCTCTTATTTTGTAATAAGCAGAGGAGTATAGCAATGAGTGAAAGACATTTTAAACGTATCGTGTTGAAACTGAGCGGAGAAGCGTTGGCCGGTGATCAAGGGTTTGGTATTAATCCGGTTGTAGTAGAAGGCATTGCCAATGAAATTGCAGAAATTGCCAGAACTACCGATTTACAGATTGCCATTGTAGTTGGCGGCGGTAACATTTGGCGCGGTTTGGCCGGTAGTGCAAAAGGCATGGATCGTGCTTCGGCTGACTACATGGGCATGATTGCAACTGTTATGAATGCTTTGGCATTGCAGGATGCCTTGGAAAACGCCGGCGCGGCTACTCGTGTTCAAACGGCTATTGCTATGCAGGAAGTGGCAGAACCGTATATTCGTCGTAAAGCAATTCGTCACTTGGAAAAGGGTCGTATTGTTATTTTCGGTGGTGGTACGGGCAATCCTTACTTCTCCACGGATACAACAGCAGCTCTTCGCGCGGCTGAAATTGAAGCGGATGCTATTTTAATGGCTAAAAAATTTGCTGACGGTGTATATGATTCCGATCCCAGAACTAACCCGGATGCAAAGAAATTTGATGAACTTACATACATGGATGTAATTAGCCGTGAGTTAAAAGTTATGGACTCCACATCTACAACCTTGTGTAAGGATAATAATATCCCTATTGTTGTATTTAGCATGGATATCCCTGGCAATATTACTCGTGCTGCCAAGGGAGAAGCCATCGGTACTATCGTAAGAGGTGAAAACTAATGGAAATCCAAGAATTATTGACACAACAAGAAACTCGTATGGACAAGACAATTGAAGCATTGAAGCAGGAGTTTGCCTCCATTCGTACGGGACGTGCCAGCACATCGTTATTGGACAAAATTACCGTTGATTATTACGGAGCTCCTACACCGGTAAATCAGGTGGCAAATGTATCTGCTCCGGAACCGCGTATGATTTTGATTACACCGTGGGATAAATCTATGATTGGTGCTATCGAAAAAGCAATCTTACAATCTGATTTAGGATTAAATCCCAGCAATGATGGTGCCGTAATTCGCTTGGCTATTCCTCAGCTTACGGAAGAACGTCGTAAGGAGCTTGTTAAGGTGGTTCATAAAAGAGCCGAAGAAGCCAAAGTAGCTATCCGCAATATTCGCCGCGATGCTAATGAGGTGCTGAAAAAAGAAGAAAAGGCTAAGACGATTACGGAAGATGACTCCAAGGACGGTCAGGAAAAAATTCAAAAGTTAACGGACAAAAAAATTAAAGCCGTTGATGATTTGAAGGATAAAAAAGAAAAGGACGTATTGGAAGTTTAATGATTGTGTTAGAGGATATAATCGGCTTGCCATGGCAGCTCGCAGAAGGACTTTTGCGGGCTGCCAATGTCCCTTTTACGGTATCTGTCGGGCAAAATTACAATAAATTTTTTAAGATAGATAGCGATGGCTATTACGTAGCACGCATTACAAACAATGGTACTTCTTATGAAGTATTACTGTTTCATCCCATGATTAACAGTGCGTTTGAGAAGTGTAAAGAGGTGCAATATGCTGAAACGATTATTGGGTAAGAAAAAGGCTGAACGAGTGGCCTCTACTACATTAGATCCAAATAATATACCTCGTCATGTGGCTATTATCATGGATGGCAACGGAAGGTGGGCTAAACGGCGTGGATTGCCACGTACAATGGGACATAGAGCAGGTGCGGAGGTATTAAAGAAAATAGTGCGCGCCGCTGACTCTGTAGGTGTAAAAGCATTAACGGTGTACGGTTTTTCTACGGAAAATTGGAAACGGCCGGCATCAGAAGTATCACTGCTTATGAATTTGATTGGTGAATATTTGACCGGAAATGTACAGGACATGCATGCCAATAACGTACGTATTCGTTTTATCGGGCACATAGAAGGTCTTAATGAACAATTACAGAGAATTATAGCCGATGCAGAAGCATTGACAAAAGATAATACGGGCTTGACGCTGCAGTTAGCCATTAATTACGGTGGCCGTGATGAGTTGGTACGAGCAGCACGCTATTTAGCTGAAAAAGTCGGCGCCGGTGAGATGACAGCAGAAGAAATTACGGAAGAGCGCATGGCACAGTCCTTGTATACACCGGAATTTTCGGATGTTGATTTGCTGATTCGTCCCAGCAACGACTTTAGAATCAGTAATTTCTTGCTTTGGCAATTGGCGTATGCGGAATTTTGGTTTACCGATATATGTTGGCCTGATTTTACGGAGCGTGTATTATTCGATGCGATTCGAGCGTATCAACAACGAGAAAGACGCTTTGGCGGATTGAAAACGGAGGAGTAATATGCTGAAAACCAGGGTAATTACTGCGATTGTAGGAATTTGTATCGCTATTGGAGCTATCACCTACGGCGGGCTTTTATATAATGGTCTGGTAGCATTGCTGACTATCGTCGGTTGGCGTGAATTTTTGGTTATGATGAAACGCCGCAAGATTGAACTCCCTTATGTGTGGGGATATCCGGCTGTTATCATAGTCATGGGATGTTTACTGGCAGGTGCCTATACGACTGCTTTGGCAGCTGTGGTGGTTTTGTATCTGCTGCTCGGTGTGTACTATACATTTTCTGCGCGTAGCAATGAGTTAACGGCGATTGCCTATGGTTGCCTTGGCTTTACATATACGGTATCGGGGATGGCTGCACTGATTCTTTTGCGCGATCATACAGTATATGAAGTATTCCGGCTATCCTTTATACCGACATCTCCGGGTGTATACTATTTATGGCTATTATTGTTATGTACATGGGCCAGCGATACCTTTGCGTATTTTGCGGGACGGCTGTGGGGGAAACGAAAGATTGTTCCTCGTATCAGCCCGAACAAAACACTGGAAGGCTTTATCGGAGGCTTTATCGGATGTATATGTACCGGTTTGCTGTATGCGTTTATTGCCGGTATTGCTGTACATGATGGTATAGCTATAGGAGCATTAGTCGGTGTAACAGCCCCTTTGGGGGATTTGTTTGAATCTAAATTAAAACGCGATAGCGGTGTAAAGGATTCTGGTGTTCTCTTGCCGGGGCATGGCGGCGTATTGGATCGTTTCGACAGCCTCCTTTTTGCAGCACCGCTTACATTAGTATATTTACTTGTATAAGAATAGAAGGAGTCCCTATGAAAGGCATAAGTATTCTTGGGAGTACCGGTTCTATCGGCACGCAAACATTGGATGTTATAAGACAACATCCCGATTTATTCAGGGCAGATGCACTAGTTGCCCATAGTAATATCGATGTATTGGAAGCACAGATTAAGGAGTTTTCCCCAAAAATTGCCGGTGTTGTGGATGAAAAAGCATATGTACAATTAAAGGCTCGTTATCAAGGGGAAACTGTCCTTATCGGCGGTTATGAGGCACTAATGGCCGCAGCTGTCTGTGAAAGTGCCGATATGATAGTAACCGCCGTAGTAGGTGCCGTAGGGATTGAACCGACTATTGCGGCTATTAAAGCAAAAAAGACAATTGGTCTGGCTAATAAGGAAACATTAGTGGCCGGTGGACCTCTGATTACGGCACTTTGCAAGGAATACGGTGTGGAATTACTTCCTATTGATAGCGAACATAGTGCTATTTTTCAATGCTTGGAAGGACAGACACGCGACAATGTGGATTCCTTACTGATAACTGCATCCGGCGGACCGTTACGTTTATGGCCGTCGGAAAAAATCGCTACTGCAACGGCAGCCGATTGCTTGAAGCATCCTACATGGAACATGGGAAGCAAGATAACCATTGATTCGGCCAGCCTGTTTAATAAGGGGTTGGAAGTTATAGAAGCACATTGGTTATTTGGCTTTGATTTTGATCATATTAAGGTAACGGTGCATCCGCAAAGTATCGTTCATTCCATGATTATGATGAAGGACGGTGCTATATTGGCACAATTGGGAAATCCTGATATGCGCGAGCCTATACAATATGCATTGACGTATCCGAAGCGTTATCCGTTAAAAATGGATACCCTACGCTTTGAAGACGCATTGCAATTAGAATTTTTTCCACCGCGGTACGATGATTTTCCGGCATTGCGTCTGGCTTACGAAGTAGGAAAAGCGGGAGGATTTAAACCGGCTATCTTCAATGCTGCTAATGAAACAGCGGTATATGCGTTCCTTGACGGAGCGATTCGTTTTGGTGATATTTATAAAACCGTTGTCGGAGTTCTGGAGCAAGCAGAAAGTGATTCGGAGTTTACATTGGAAAATCTATTGGCCGTTGATGGCTGGGCACGTCGTAAAGCACGAGAATTAATGATATAGGAGAGTATATGATAACTATATTGGCATCAATTTTCGTTTTCGGCATCATTGTATTTATTCACGAGTTAGGACATTTTATAGCGGCAAAGCTTTGCCGAATGCGCGTAGATGAGTTTGCTATCGGATTTGGTCCGGCATTATATAAACAGCAAAAGGGAGAGACACTCTATTCTATTCGAATGATTCCTTTGGGCGGATATAATAAAATCGCCGGCATGGATCCGTCGGAACCCATCGATGAACGATCGTTTTTGTCAAAACCGGTGTGGCAACGCTTTATCGTGATTGCCGCAGGTGCTACTTTTAATTTTTTACTCGCCATTGTCATCTTCTTTGGCGTATTTGCTACCGTTGGTTCCATGCAACCTTCCAACGAACCGATTATTGGAAGAATTGTCAATGGATCTCCGGCAGAAGCGGCACATTTTGAAATTAACGATCGTATTACAAGTATTGACGGTAAACCCGTTGCCGTTTGGGGTGATATTACAAAAAATCTGGAAGGTACTGCGGGAAGAGTGATTCCCATCGTAGTGGAACGAAACGGTGAAATACAGGAAAAAGCAGTTATTCCGATGAAGGCCGAAACGGGTGTTTCTGTTATAGGTATTAATCCGACTAGTATTAGTCAGTCCTATTCTATAGGTGAGGCAGCAGTTCAATCTGTTGTAGTTACGCGGGATATTTTGCGGGATATGCTAACCGGTTTATGGACAATGATAACCGGCAAGACAGCAGCAGAAGTATCTGGGCCCATAGGGGTGGCTCAGATGGCGGGGCAAATTGCTCAAGCCGGCTTCGTTTATTTGTTGCAATTTACCGCTATACTTAGTCTAAATTTAGGTGTTATCAATCTACTGCCGATTCCGGTGTTGGATGGTGGGCACTTAATTATGTTACTGATTGAAGGAATAACAAGACGTCGTATGCCACCGCGTGTGTTGCAATATATTCAAATGGCAGGTCTTACCATTTTATTATTGATTTTCATATATGCAACAACCCATGACATAAGTCGCCTTTAATGATATAGGAGAAACTGATGATTACAAGAAAACCAACACGTGGTATCCAGGTGGGAACTGTAAAAATCGGTAATGGCGCACCGATTAGTGTACAATCTATGATAACCACCAATCCTGTTAAATCCGAACAGGCTATTGCCGAAATCAACCGTTTGGCTGAGGCAGGCTGTGAATTGGTGCGCGTTGCCGTGCCGACGATGGAAGCTGCTAAAGCGCTGAAAGCAGTTAAGGCCGGTGCTCATATACCGGTCATTGCCGATATTCATTTTGATTATCGCCTAGCGTTGGAAGCAATCGAAAGCGGCGTTGACGGTTTACGTATCAATCCGGGGAATATCGGTGGCGAAGCAAATGTGCTGGCCGTCATTGAAAAAGCCAAGCCAAAACATATTCCTATTCGTATCGGTGTTAATGCCGGATCTTTGCCGGCACATATTTTAAAAGAGTATGGCGGACATCCTTGTGCCGATGGTATGGTAGAAGCAGCTTTGGAACATGTTCGGATTTTGGAACGCTTGGATTATAGAGAAATGAAGCTTTCCATTAAGGCTACTGATGTACCGCTTATGATTGAGGCGTATCGTAAATTATCAGACAAAGTGGATTATCCGCTTCATTTAGGTGTTACCGAAGCAGGAACGGTTACACAAGGAACAATTAAGTCGGCCATTGGGATTGGATCGTTATTAGCCGATGGAATCGGTGATACCTTACGCGTATCATTAACCGGTGATCCGATTCATGAAGTAGAAGTAGGAAAAACAATTTTGAGCTCTTTAGGACTGAGAAACTACGGAGCTACTATGATTTCCTGTCCTACCTGTGGCCGTTGCCAAGTAAATTTATTTGACATGGCTGAAATTGTCGAAGAACGATTAAAATCTATCAAAACACCGATTCGCGTTGCCGTTATGGGTTGTGTAGTAAATGGTCCGGGAGAAGCCAGAGAAGCTGATTTTGGGATTGCCGGTGGTGACGGTAAGGGAATCGTGTTCTGTAAAGGTGAAATTATAAAGACTGTTCCGGAAGCGGAATTAGTTAATGCATTGTTTGAAGAAATAGATGCATATTTAGCAAAGGAGTCGTAATTAAAGATGTTAGCTAGTAAGTTGTATGCCCCGACGTTGCGCGAAACGCCGGCCGATACAGATGTTATCAGTCAACAATATATGTTGCGTGCCGGTTTTATCCGCAAGATGGCCAATGGCCTGTATACGTACTTGCCTTTGGCATGGAAAAGCATTCGCAAAATTGAAGCTATTGTGCGAGAAGAAATGGAACGTGCCGGTTCTCAGGAAATCATGATGCCTATAGTTCAGCCGGCGGAAATTTGGCAGGAATCGGGTCGTTGGAAAGTATATGGCGCGGAAATGATTCGCCTTAAGGATCGTCATGACCGTGAATATTGCTTGGGACCAACTCACGAAGAAATGATTACGACTTTAGTGCGTAATGAAGTTAATTCGTATCGTCAACTTCCATTGAATCTGTTTCAGATGCAAAGTAAGTATCGCGATGAACGTCGCCCTCGCTACGGTTTGATGCGCAGTCGTGAATTTATTATGAAAGATGCGTATTCCTTTGATATGGATGAAGAAGGATTGGATGCATCGTATAAAGCTATGTACGATGCATATGTTCGCGTGTTTACACGATGCGGTTTATACTTTAAGCCGGTAGAGGCAGACTCCGGTGCTATCGGTGGAAGTAACAGTCATGAATTCATGGCTTTAGCCGATGCCGGTGAAGCTGATGTGATTCATTGCAAAAATTGTGACTATGCGGCCAACATTGAAATTGGTAAACCGGCGGTGCTGAAAGCAGCTGTGGCCGAACCGGAAGGCAAATTGACGCTCGTAGATACACCGGATGCAAAAACGATCGATGCTGTAGCCACTATGCTTGATTTGCCGTTGGAACGAACCATCAAGGCAGTTGTATACAATGTAGATGGGACAGTCGTACTTGCTATTGTTCGCGGTGATCACGAAGTGAATGAAATTGCATTGCAGCATGCTATGGAATCTACGGTAGAACCGGAAATGGCTTCGGATGAAGATTTAAAACGTGTAGGCTTAACAGCAGGCTTTATCAGTCCGGTAGGGTTGCATCAGACAGATGATTTTGCTATCGTTGTCGATGAAACGGTTATGGAAATGTACAATGTATGCGGCGGTGCCAATAAGCGTGATGCCCATTACATTAATATTAATCCGAAACGTGATTTTGATACAAAGGATATGCGTATCGCGCCGATTCGATTGATTACGAAGGACGATCGTTGTCCTTATTGCGGTGGAGAGTTGGAATTAGCTAAGGGCATTGAAGTCGGTCAAGTATTTAAATTGGGGACTAAGTACAGCGAAGCATTACATGCCACTTTCTTAAATCAGTCCGGTCGTCCGTCTCCGTTGGTAATGGGGTGCTATGGTATCGGGGTATCGAGAACATTGGCAGCAGCTATCGAACAATCCCACGATGAAAACGGAATTATCTGGCCGCGCGCCATCGCACCTTTTGAAGCTGTGGTAGTACCAATTAATGCTAAAGATGAACAGTTAATGTCTATGGCAACTACGGTTTACGACGCATTGCGTAAGGCCGGTGTCGACGTATTATTAGATGATCGTAAAGAACGCGCCGGTGTCAAATTTAAAGATGCTGATCTTATCGGTTATCCGATTCGATTGACAATCAGCAAAACTACGGCGGAAACAAATGAAGTGGAAGTGCGCATCCGTAAAGACGGGGAAAGCTTCACCTGCAAATTAGAAGATGTAGCCGACGTGGTATGTGATCGATTACAAGCATTATAAATGTTTGCTTCGTAAATTTTTAAAAGTATATAGCAAAAGCAGTCTTTCCTGTAGGGTAAGACTGCTTTTTATATAAAATGACTTGAATTGCGAATATTTGTTTGCTATGATGATACAAGATGACAAAGGGAGGTTACAGGAATATGCATATAGGAATTGACATCATTGAAATAGAGAGAATTGCTAACGCTGTGAAGCGTCCTTCTTTTGTTCATCGCGTTTTTACGGAACGTGAGCAAGCCTATTGCAAGGGACGAGGAAAGCAACAATACGCATCCATGGCCGGAATTTACGCGGCTAAGGAGGCATTTCTTAAAGCATTGGGCACGGGCTTGCGATATGGTTCGTGGCAAGATATCTGCGTGATTCACGATGAGTGGGGCGCACCGCAATTGGAGTGCAGCGGTGTGTTCGGACAGATGGTTGAAGAGAGGAATATAACAAAGATACGTCTTTCCATTAGTCACTGTCATGCATATGCAGTGGCCAATGTAGTTATGATGTGAGTCGTTTATATGAAAGGAGATATATTTTATGCGTGTATGGAGTAAAAGCGAGGCGCAATATGTAGATCATTGTATTCAAGAAGATTTAGGAATGCCTTTGGGGTATGCTATGGAAAATGCCGGTCATGGGGTGGCCGATGTTATTTCTGAAGCAGATGTACAGAGTATCTTCATTATTTGCGGTACAGGGAATAATGGCGGCGATGGTATGGTAGCAGCGCGTCATTTAAAAGCACTCGGCAAAGAAGTATTTGTCTATGTCATTGGGGATATAGACAAAGGTACAAGCCTTTGTCAGGAACAATTTGCTATCTGCCAGAAATTGGGGTTGATTACCGACTCGTTAGATATGTTACCTACCTGTGATTGTATAGTTGATGCTATTGCCGGTACCGGTGTAGTAGGTGATTTGCGAGATGACCTACGCCAGGAATTAGATGTGATACAAACACATATTCAGAAAATGACGTATGAACCGTTGGTAGTAGCTATTGATGTACCTACAGGCCTCGTAGCAGATACAGGAGCTGTGGATCCAGCAACACTACCAGCGGATGTGACGGTAACATTGGGAGCTGTAAAACAAGGCATGTTGCTGTATCCGGGACGCAGTTATTGCGGGACGATTGTAGAAAAGGGATTAGGTGTATCTTGGGATACATTTATTGAACCGAGTCGAACCGTGTATGTTACACCTGAATTTGCTAAAAAGTTGTTACCACAACGAGCAGCTACGGCGCATAAAGGTAGTAATGGACACGTTGTTATATTAGGCGGCTCCGAAGGGATGTATGGCGCTCCCGTAATGGCAGCCGAAGCAGCGGTATATAGCGGCGCCGGTAAGGTGACATTGGCAGTACCCACATCCTGCTTGGATATCGTTACACAAAAAGTTATGCCTGAAGTGATGACAGGATCATTTGGAAATATGTTGCACGTGCGTATGCATACCGTCGATAAAGATGCAGTCGCTATTGGTCCGGGCTTAGGGAGAAATCAAGAAGCAAAAGAGATGGTACGTAATTTTGTAAGTACCTTTGAAGGTCCTTTGGTAATTGATGCCGATGGCTTATTTGCATTGGGACGCATGGAAACAATGGGAACTACTTTTATTGATCGTGAACGCCCAGCAGTACTTACACCGCATCCCGGCGAGTTTGCAGCCCTAACGGGAATGACCATTGCGGATATTGAAGCCTCTCGCGTAGAAGTGGCCAGAGAATTTGCTACAAAACACAATGTAGTTTTAGTCCTAAAAGGCGCACCGACGGTTGTTGCTTTACCCGGTGGTCACGTATATATCAACGGCAGTGGCAACGAAGGCATGGGCACAGGCGGTATGGGCGATGTACTGACAGGAATTATTTCAGCTTTGATTGGACAAGGTCTTCCCGAAAGCCGAGCTGCTGTTTTAGGTGTTTTCCTCCACGGTAATGCAGCTGACCGTTTGCATGAGGTAAAACCCTTTGGCTTTACGCCTAGTGAAGTGGCCCGTGAAATTGGTACTTCCATACAAGCGCTGATGACTGAAGAAGAGTGAGGCGCAGTATGAAAACAATTAAATATTATTTAGCTCTTCTTTGCATAATGATAGCCGTTGTATTTTCCTTGGCAGGGTGTAGCTCAAGCGTAGCTTCTACATCAATCAGTAACGGGAGTTCGCATACTGCTACTACATGGCATGGTGAATCACTCGATGTGTATACATTAGACATTGGGCAAGGAGATGCGCATTTAATAAAAATCGGTGATGAATATACATTGATTGATACCGGCGACGTGGACCATCGTGAAGCCATTGTCAAGCAATTGAAATCGCTTCATGTCAATCGGTTGAAAAATGTGATTATCACACATCCTCATGCCGATCATCTTGGTGGCTTTTATGCTATTGCCAAAGCGATTCCCATTGAAAATGTATACGATAATGGCTTTGAAGCTAAGAGTACGGTATATAAGACATACCGAAAAGAGTTAAATAAAATGGGAATTACACCTAAAGCTTTGCGGAAGGGTGATATTGTTACCCTTGGCGATGGTGCTGTATTTGAAGTATACGCTCCATGGGATACGGAACTTACGGATAAAAAGGGCAAAGCCGATCTCAATAATAATTCTATTGTAGGTAAACTGGTGGCCGGCAAGTTCTCTATGCTATTTACGGGCGATGCGGAAAAGGAAGAGGAAGCACGTCTTATTAAGGAAGAAAACACCAAGCTTTCCAGTCGTGTCTTAAAGGTGGGACACCACGGCAGCAAAACATCTTCATCGAAGGATTTTATTCGTTCCGTTCGTCCGGAAATTGCGGTTATTTCTTGTGGATTACACAATGATTACGGTCATCCTCATAAAGAAAGCCTACAACGATTGCTAAATGATGGGAAGGCGGTTTCACCAACAAAATCCATCACTATATATCGTACGGATACGATGGGACAAATTCATATTCATACGAACGGTGATAGCTGGTCGGTTACGACAGAACGATAATATATATTTGAAATATATATGGTACGTAGATAAATGACGAGAGTCATCGCAGTAGCGGTGGCTCTCGTTGTTTTGTAATCAACAGGTAAGTGTGGTATAATACAGTAGTTAAGCATCGAGAGTGACTGTTACTTTGATAGGAGTGATTAAATTTGCGTAAAGTTTGGTTAGCCTTGGCTACCGTAGTTATGTGCTTACCTATGTTGATGACTACAGTAGCGGCCCGGACAGAGGTAACGGATGTGCATTGGGTAACACGCATAGATGCCCCGATACCTTTCGTACGCGTTGTGTTGAGCCTGTCGAGCCCAACCGATGCTACAGCCACGATTGATAAATCGGGACTGAATACAACAATTGTATTAAAGAATGCGGAAATTAAAGGCGCCCCTTCACAGGTAAAAATGGATAAATCCATTGCTTCATCGGTAAGCTTGGCCGAGAAGGGCAAAAATGTTAATGTGAATATCAAGACACCGACATCCATAGATGAAAATGACGTTAAAGTATTTTCTTTAACAAAAGATACCGTGAATAATAAACCGTATCGTATGGTTATTGATATTCAAAAGAAAGGCGTAGCACCGACCGATATGTATTACGGCAGTGATAAATGGCGTGCAGCTAAAGCAACCAGAGAGGCAAAGAAGAAACCGGTTGCCCCTCAGGCGACTACCAATACAGTGAAATATCGTACCAGCGGTGGTATTGCCGGTAAAATTATTACCATTGACCCCGGTCACGGCGGTAGTGATCCGGGTGCAATCGGACCTACCGGCGTACAAGAAAAAGATGTAACCTTACCGATTGCGAAAGCTCTTAAAAAAGCATTGGAAGCAAAAGGGGCTAAAGTATTTATGACCCGCACTACCGATGTAGATGTGTACGCACCGAATGCTAGCGGTCCTGATGAATTACAAGCCCGTGTCAATGTGGGTAACTATAATTCGTCCGATTTATTCGTAAGTGTTCATATCAATTCTTTTACAAATCCAAATGTTGGCGGTATTGCTACTTATTATTACGATAAGACGCCATATGATACAAAACTGGCTTCCCGTATACAATCGCAAATTGCTGGGGAAAGCGGATTCGGCGGTGACCGAGGGATTCAACCGGGTAACCTGTATGTATTGCGACACTCTGCAATGCCGGCTGTATTAGTTGAATTAGGCTTTATATCCAATCCTTCGGAAGAAGCCTTGCTAAAGACGGAAAAAACACAGGAAAACTTTGCCGATGAAATTGCGGCAGGTATTGAAAATTATTTTAGGGGGTAACGACTATGACAAAGCACCTAAGGAATTTCCTCATGGCGGCCTTGGTCGTTATCATGACTATTGCAGCCGGTTGCAGTGGCGAAACGGCTAACAGCACAGCTGTAACTAAGGATAGCGGTGCAAAGGCAACCATGTCTGCTGAAGCTACGACACAAGAAGCAGCCAACGATCCGATGAGTAAAATGGTAGTATACGTGCCGACCGATGACGGACGCGGTGTACGACCACAATCTGTTACCTTGGACAGTAATAAGAAGACAGTGAAATATGCATTGTCTGTGATTTTTGAAGAAGATGCTCGTCAAAAATATCCTGTTTTTGCTAAAGGCACAGCTGTAAAAGGTGTGACTGTTAAAGATGGTATTGCCACGGTAGACATGAACAAGGCCTTTGTGGCAAACGATAACGGCGGCGAGCTTACCGCACAATTACGTTTGGCGGCGATTGTAAACACAGTAACGGAATTCAAAGATGTAAAAGGTGTGTTGTTCCGAATTGATGGAAAGCCGCTAACATCTTTCGGCGCTTATGATTTGAGTGATCCGTTGAGTCGAATGGATAATTTAATTGTAAAATAATGGCTTAGACATGCATATCTGGGTCAAGCAAATCCCGTATCCACGTATGATACGGGATTTTGTTTCATCAACTGGTAAATTTTGATATAATGCTAGGATAGAAGTGGAGTAGAACAGAACCATCATAGAAGTATATGAGGAATACGTCCCGATAAGAAGATGGATGATGTGGAGGAGTAAGCTATGCAGATGCGTGAAATGGGTGAATTTAATTTTATAAAATCTGTAGCAGATGATACTATATACGATATGAGCACTGTAATATGTGGTATTGGAGATGACTGTGCCGTATATAAAGCCAAAAAAGGATATCATCAATTAGTCAGTACGGATATGATGGTGGAAGGCATACATTTTTCATCGAAGACGACGGCTCCTTTTGATATAGGCTACCGTTTAGGTGCGGCAAATATTAGTGATATAGCAGCTATGGGTGGTGTGCCGCGTCAGGTCGTTATCGCTGTGGCTGCTCCACCTGACGGTAATTCTCAACGATTGCAAGAAATATATGAAGGCTTGAAATCTATTTGTAAAACACATCACGTCAATATTATAGGCGGCGATACGGTACGCACCGATGGACCGTTGACAGTATCGTTGACAATTATCGGTGAAGTGCCGGAAGAAACAGAGCTATACCGCAGTGGGGCACAAGTAGGTGATGTAGTTGGCATTACCAATACCATTGGTGATTCAGCAGTTGGTTTGGAGGCACTACTTGATAATGCACGTGGCTATTCACATTGTAAACGAGTACACCAACGCCCGGAACCTCAAGTATATTTAGGAAATGTGCTTCGCAGTTTGGGAGCGCACGCAATGAATGATATCAGCGATGGCTTGGGGAGTGAGTTAAACGAAATAGCCCATGCATCGGGCGTTGCCATTGAAATCGATGAAACCGCTATGCGTTTTCATCCGGAAGTTATACAATGGGCAAAGAAAAAAGAAATTTCTCCTTGGTCATTCGCGTTGTATGGAGGTGAGGACTTTCAACTTGTCTTTACCATTCCGGAGGATATAGTCAACGAAGTTTCTGCGTTGGAAGGAATTCAACTGATTGGACATGTGGTTTCCGGTGCCTCCGGGGTTTGCCTACGAACCGCACAAGGTGAAAAGAAGATCATTCCGGCACAGGGATATAATCATTTTTCAAAGTGATTGGGATTGATTAGGCTACATAAAATAAAACAGACAGTACATATAGTGTAAAATAGTCAATAATAGAAATAAATAGTAATAGATAATAATAGAAACAGACAGTAATAGAAAGTGTTAGGTGACATGATGACAGGTACTGCAAGTTTGCTGTGTCAAACCTCATCAGTAGAAGATACACGGCGTTTAGGTGAACGGTTAGGCACCTTTATGAAATCCCTGGATGCACCGCTTTGCGTTGCGTTGATTGGTGATCTCGGGACAGGAAAAACCCATTTTTCTCAAGGCATTGCAATCGGATTCGGTGTTAATGAAGAAGTAACCAGTCCTACGTTTGCTTTAATGAATACCTATGAAACAGCAGGTGACAATTTATATCATTTTGATTTGTACCGACTTGACGAAGAGGATGAGTTAGCTCCTATCGGATTTGATGAATTTACGGATGATACGAAAAGCATTGTTGAGTGGGCCGATAAATTTCCGGACACTATGCCTGAAGAAACATTGTGGGTAACAATTAATCGCATTAGCGATACAGAACGAAAATTTATATTTTCTTCATCATATATCCCTTATAATGAGCTCGTACAGATTGGAGGCCCCTATGTATTTGGGAATTGAAACAAGCAGTGCCGTGTCAAGCATAGCTTTGGCTGATGAACATTCTTTTGTCGGTGAATTGACAGTATCGGCGGGATTAACTCATTCCGAACAATTAGTTCCCCATATTGAAGGATTAATGAAGCAGTGTAACATTACGCCTGCTGATATAGCAGGCATTGCAGTTAGCATTGGTCCCGGCTCCTTTACCGGTTTACGAATCGGCATGGGGACAGCCAAAGCAATGGCATACGCTCTTAATATTCCTTTGGTAGGAATCATGACAATGGATGCATTAGCGTACAATTTTTATAATTCACAGCATCGGATCGGTATATTAATCGATGCACAAAAAAAGAACGTTTATGAAGCTCGCTATCATTGGGAAGAGGAACAACTCATATGCGATCAGTTACCACAGGTACGTGCTCGGAGTGAAGTTATCGAGGAATTGTCGCAAGGTACGGATATAACTATGGTTGCCGGTGATGGAGCCGTGAAGGCGGCTACGGCTATCGAGGAGGCAGGCGGGTCGATTGCGCTGGCACCGCTTTTACTACGCATGCCGAAAGCTTCGTCGCTTTTAATGGCGGCCATTCCACATTTTACTGCTGGTGATACGACCGATGCCATGACGTTATTACCCTACTATATCCGCCGCTCCGAGGCAGAGGTATTGTGGGAAAAAAAGCATCCCGATGCAGCGCGTAACGAAGAAACACCGTCGGTTATCGTAACGGATGCAGCGAAGGAGGAACCATAATGTTTGTTGTGCGTCAGGCAACCAAGGCAGATGCCGAAGCAATCTATACCATTGAAACTGATTCGTTCTCAACGCCGTGGTCGTTGGAGTCTGTCATTCGCGAGTTAGAAGAACAGAAAGAACGTATTTATTTTTTGGTGGAAGAAGACGGACAGGCAGTTGCCTATGCCGGTGCCTGGATGGTATATGACGAAGGGCAAATTACGAATATTGCAGTTCGTCCCGAGAGTCGCCGCGAAGGCTACGGTGCTATTGTGACGCGTAAGCTAATAAAAGAACTATTTAATCGCGGCATGACGGAAATATTTTTAGAGGTGCGTATTTCTAACATAGCTGCCCTGGCATTATATCGTCGTCTAGGCTTTACGGTGAAGGGAGTACGAAAATCCTATTACACCAATCCAACTGAGGATGCCTATATCATGTCGCTGGTTAAGGAGGAAACACTATGAGCATCTACACATTGGCAATAGAAAGCAGCTGTGATGAAACATCAGCTGCTGTATTGCGAGACGGGCGTACCGTGCTTTCAAATGTTATTTCCAGCCAGGTACCCATTCATCGAAAATTTGGCGGTGTAGTTCCCGAAATTGCGTCACGTCATCATATTGAACAAGTCGTACCTGTAGTTGATCAGGCGCTTGAGGACGCCGGTGTGCGATTGGAAGATATTGATCATATCGGGGTTACGTACGGCCCCGGCCTTGTGGGAGCCTTGTTGGTTGGTGTAGCGGCTGCTAAAGGGTTAGCCTTTGCCGCAGGGAAACCGCTTATCGGCGTCAATCATATGGAAGGCCATATTTTTGCTAATTTTCTCGCTAATCCGGAGTTAGAGCCTCCGTTCTTAAGTTTAGTCGTATCCGGCGGGCATACTATGCTGGTTGTAGTAAAGGATTACGAAACCTTTGAAGTTTTGGGACAGACACGAGATGATGCAGCCGGTGAGGCGTTTGACAAAATAGCGCGAGTTATGGGATATCCCTATCCCGGTGGACCTCACATTGATGCCTTGGCTGCCAAGGGAAATCCGAATGCTATCGAATTCCCGAAAGCATTACACGAAAAAGGAAATCTCGAATTCAGCTTTAGCGGTCTTAAATCGGCAGTCTTGAATTATTTGAACAGTGCTAAACAAAAGGGGACACCTATCGTCGATACCGATGTGGCGGCTTCCTTCCAAAAGGCAGTATTAGATAGTTTGGTGGAAAAAACCAGAGAAGCAGCACGTATGACCGGGCAGAAGGTAATTACGGTGGCTGGCGGCGTATCAGCCAATCAAGGTCTTCAACGGGCATTAGCACAGATGTGTGAAGAAGAAGAGTTGACATTCTATCGTCCCGGACGAATTTTAGCAACGGATAATGCAGCTATGATTGGTTGCCGAGCCTATTATATGGCGAAAGCAGGAAAATTTTCAAAGTTAACATTGAACGCCAAACCGTCAATTCCATTAGGCGATGAATCCTGGCGCGGATAAAGTGAGGAGGCTTGCGCATGGAACAGTATAAGGAGTATTGTCGTCTTCATACCGATAAGACAGAAGCACAAATTAGTTTGTTAGCGTTAACCGCTGGTTATTTACCCTTTGCGGCGAGCTTAACACATCAGGAAGCCTATGTGCTTACCAACGCTGACGATGATCGGCTTATACTGTACGGGCAAGGACGATTGCTTGGAGACGGTGACGGTTCGAAGGGGTTTAGCATACTTTCAAAAGATGAAAATGATAGGTTGTATGAAATGGCTGATACGTCATCGCCCGTGCGTAATCTGGTGAGCGATAAGAAATCGTCTTTATACGACCTAGAAGGTTATCCTATTATCGACAACGGCGGAAAATCGATTGGCAGTATTATTTTTTTACAGCGCCATGAGTCGGATGTTACTTCGGAAGAAATAGAACGGCGACATCTGTTAAATGAATCGGCCTATATGGCTATTATGGTTCCGCTACTCGAACAACCGGATCTCTATACACCTGTATCCTATCAAGACGGTATTATCATTTTTAGCGGAGAGGGTACCATCATATATGCTAATGATGCCGCAGCGCAAATGGTAGATGTACTTGGCTTTGATAAACGACTGGTAGGGACCAGTGTATTCGGCGGCGCTTTGAAGTTATCCTTAGTAAAGCGTTCCATACTGGCTCATCGCGGTGTTCGTTTTGAAGAAACATACGGAGATATTACGATTGAACAAACCTTAATTCCTATAACGGGGCGAGGTCGTCATCAACGTCATATTCTCGTATTGAAAGACACTACTGTGCTCAGGCGAACCGAACAAGCATTATTAGTAAAAAACTCTGTGATTAAAGAAATTCACCATCGTGTAAAAAATAATTTACAAATTATTGCCGGATTGTTGCGAATGGATGCACGTCGTTCGGAAAGTGATGAAGTAAAACGCTCGTTGCAAGAAGCGGTCAGCCGTATTGAAAGTATGGCCTTAGTCCACGAAGTTGTTTCCCGATATGAAGAAGATTATATTGAACTGCGTACCATATGTGAAGAGTTGGGGCGATTGTTAATCCAGTCTATGGTCCCCAGAGATATTAACGTACATTGCGATTATCGAGGGCAGCGAATCCTTTTAGATTCTCGACGCGCCGGCTATGTATCACTGTTAATTAACGAATTGATCGCTAATAGCTTGGAGCATGGTTTTATAGAGCCCTTTGTGCAAGGTAAAACAATCCAAGAACATTCGTATGTACACATTCAAGGAAGCGAAGAAGACGGTCGAGTACGCTTACATGTAACGGATAACGGTATAGGGTTTCCTGCAAACTTTGATGGCAAGCGTTCGCGACGATTGGGACTTAGAATTATTCACAGCCTTGTAGAGAATGAATTACACGGTGAGATTACCTTTGAGTCCGGTACGAGCGGTGGGGCTTCGGTATGCATTACCTTTACCAATTTGTAATACAACATAACATATAATAATTGGGATAGAGTATACCGATGACAAAATAAGAGAGCAATTATAAAGTAGAGATAAAGGGGGATGCCAATCATGCGCGTGCTTGTTGTTGACGATGAATCATTAATCAGAATGGATATATGCGATGCCTTGGATGCAGCCGGCTACGAGATAGTAGGTGAAGGGCAAAATGGAGTTGAAGCACTGCAGTTAACAAAAACATTACAACCGGACATTATCGTGATGGATGTTAAGATGCCTGAACTCGACGGAATCGAAGCGGCTCGCCAGATTCGACATTTACAAATTGCGCCGGTCGTTTTACTTACTGCTTATAGCCAACAGGATTTGGTAAAAAAGGCAGCCGAATCCGGCGTGTACGGGTACTTGATCAAACCTCTTAATGAAGTACAACTCATTCCTACTCTGGAAATGGCATACAATCGCTTTCAAGAAAGTCAGCTACATCGCGAAACGATTGATAAATTGGAAGATACATTGGAAGAACAAAAATGGGTTCGTAAGGCCACAGCCATATTGATGGAAAATTTAAAAATCAATGAAGACGTTGCCTACAGACGTATCCGTGGTTTTGCTATGGATAAACGGCTGCCTGTTATCGAAGTGTGTCGACGAATTATTAAAGAACAAGAAAAGAAAACAGTACGCTAACTATTGTGAAGGAAGAAACCCTTTGATGTAATGGCATCTATCGTAATGGTGCTTATTATATTAAAGGGTTTTTATAGTATGCGTTTCATAGTATGTTCCTTTAGAGTATATACTGTTACATATTCCTTACACATATTTCGTACATCGAAGTACTAGATAGAGGGTGATAGGTATTCGTGCATTCAAATTATGTAATTGTTTTAAGTCAAAAAGTCAAAAAAGGACTTGCAATTATTTTCATTTTGGATATAATAATAACTGTGATTAGCACTCGAGGTTGTTGAGTGCTAACAACAAACTTGAAAGACATAAATCAAAGGAGAGATTCATAATGATGAAACCGTTAGGCGATCGAGTTATCATTCGCGTGCTTGAAAAAGAAGAAAAAACTAAAAGTGGTATCTTTTTACCGGATACAGCGAAAGAAAAGCCTTCCGAAGGTGAAGTAGTAGCTGTCGGTGCAGGCAAGGTTTACGATAATGGCCAGCGTGTGGCTTTAGAAGTAGCAGTTGGTGACAAAGTAATGTTCTCCAAATATGCCGGCACAGAAGTTAAGATTGACGGCGTTGATCATCTCGTAATCAGCGAACGTGATATCTTGGCAATCATCGGCTAAGCGTAACATAATTAACAACACGATTTGATACATCACACTGACATAAATGGTATCACCTATTGATGAGGTGATAATAATGGAGGTAGTTTTAAATGGCAAAAGAATTTCTTTTTAACGAAGATGCACGCCGTGCGTTAGGTCGCGGTGTAGATGCATTGGCAAATGCAGTAAAAGTTACGTTGGGACCAAAAGGTCGCAATGTTGTATTGGATAAAAAATTCGGTGCACCGACAATTACCAATGACGGTGTAACGATTGCTCGTGATATTGAATTGGCCGATCCGTTCGAAAATATGGGCGCACAGTTAGTAAAAGAAGTAGCTACCAAAACTAACGATGTTGCCGGTGACGGTACTACAACCGCAACTGTTTTGGCACAGGCTATGATTCAAGAAGGTATGCGTAACGTAGCAGCCGGTGCTAACCCGATGATTTTGAAAAAAGGCATTGAAATGGCTGTAAATACATTGGTAGACGAAATTAAAAAACGCGCTATCAAAGTAAACGGTAAAGCTGATATTGCTCAAGTTGCTTCCGTATCCGCTGCCGACACCGAAATCGGCGGTTTGATTGCAGAAGCTATGGAAAAAGTAGGTAATGATGGCGTAATTACCGTAGAAGAATCCAAAGGCTTACAGACAGACCTTAATGTTGTAGAAGGTATGCAGTTCGACCGTGGCTACATTTCCCCATACATGGTAACGGATGCTGATAAAATGGAAGCTGTTATGAACGATCCGTACATTTTGATTACCGACCGTAAGATTAGTGCTATCGCTGATTTGCTTCCGACATTGGAAAAAGTAGTAAAACAGGGTAAAGAATTACTCATCATTGCCGAAGATCTTGATGGCGAAGCATTGGCTACATTAGTAGTTAACAAATTGCGCGGTACTTTCAAAGCAGTAGCCGTAAAAGCTCCGGGATTCGGCGATCGTCGTAAGGCTATGCTCGAAGATATTGCTATCTTGACCGGCGGCACGGTAATTACCGAAGACATGGGTCGCAAATTGGATAGTGTAGACTTAGTTGACTTAGGTAGCGCTCGTCAGGTTCGTGTAACTAAAGATGAAACTGTTATTATCGACGGCGTTGGCGACAGCGAATCAATTAAACAGCGTGTAAGCCAGATTCGCGGCCAGTTGGATGAAACTACATCCGAATTCGATCGTGAAAAATTACAGGAACGCCTTGCTAAATTGTCCGGCGGCGTAGCAGTTATTGAAGTTGGTGCAGCTACCGAAGTGGAATTGAAAGATAAGAAATTGCGTATTGAAGACGCTTTGAACGCAACTCGTGCAGCCGTAGAAGAAGGTATTGTTGCCGGCGGCGGTACTACTTTCATCGATATTGTATCTGCTTTGGATAACTTGCATGAAGAAGGCGATGTTCAGACAGGTATTAACCTTGTAAAACGTGCTGTTGAAGAACCGCTTCGTCAGATTGCTTACAATGCAGGTCTTGAAGGTTCTGTAGTTGTTGAAAAGGTTAAGAATACCGATGCAGGTATCGGCTTCAACGCCTTGACCGAAGAATATACGGATATGGTAAAAGCAGGTATCGTGGATCCTGCTAAGGTAACTCGCTCTGCGTTGCAGAACGCTGCATCCATTGCATCTCTCGTATTGACTACGGAAACTATCGTAGCTGATAAGGTAGAAGAAAACGCAGCTGCCGCACCGGCAATGCCTCCAATGGGTGGCATGGGCGGTATGGGTGGCATGATGTAATGTCTCGCTGAGTGATCCGTTTCATTCAACTCATATAAATAAAACAAAAACCGTTGTCTTTGCTAACAGCAGGCAACGGTTTTTATTTATCTATAGAGTATGCACAAAAGAGATGTTAGTATGCATATTATGACTTTCTATAGAATTGACAGTGTGAATCTTTATCAATATAATAAGTATAGTTAATCTTACATGCATACAAAAAACAATAATCAGAATAAAAAATAAGGAGAGAGATTATGAACGAAAAAAAAGTACCGTTTACCGGTGAACAGTTGGAGACTATCATTGCTCAGTACCCAACGCCTTTTCACATCTACGATGCTAAGGGGATTGTAGAAAATATTCGTCGTTTTATTAAGGCCTTTTCTTGGGCAAAGGATTTTAAAGAATACTTTGCGGTAAAGGCGACTCCTAATCCATATATTATGCGTCTCTTACAAAAAGAA
Source organism: Veillonella magna (assembly GCF_959600285.1). Classification (NCBI taxonomy): domain Bacteria; kingdom Bacillati; phylum Bacillota; class Negativicutes; order Veillonellales; family Veillonellaceae; genus Veillonella; species Veillonella magna. The sequence goes on from NZ_CAUGKU010000002.1 coordinate 153,773, forward strand.
GGGGTCGGTGCCGATTGCTCTTCCTTGGCAGAATTAGTACTCTGTGAAAAGGTGGGGATTACAGGTAGTGATATTATTTTTTCCTCCAATGATACACCTTATGAAGAGTATGCGAAAGCATTGGAAATGGGTGCTATTATTAACCTTGATGATATTACACACATTGCGTATATTGAAAAACATAACGGGCGCTTGCCGGAACGACTTTGCTTCCGCTATAACCCGGGATCACTTAAAGAGGGAGGCAACACCATTATCGGTTTGCCTGAAGAAGCTAAATACGGTATGACGCAGGATCAAATTATTGAAGCTGTAACGTACTGTAAGAATCATGGGGTATCGCATTTCGGTTTGCACACAATGGTTGTATCAAACGAGCTTGACATTAACGGACTCATCGGTACGGCGGAACTCATGTTTGATTTGGCGCTTCTCGTGAAGGAAAAAACAGGTGTGGAAGTAGAATTCATTGACTTTGGCGGCGGTATTGGGGTAGCGTATAAACCTGAGCAAACACCGGTTGACTATGAAGCATTAAGCGCCGGTATTAAGAAAGCTTATGAAGAAAAAATCGAAGGTAACGGACACAGTCCTATTTCCTTAGCCTTTGAATGTGGTCGTATGGTAACAGGGCCGTACGGATATTTGGTAGCTACCGCCATTCACCGCAAAGATATTTATAAGCACTACATTGGCTTGGATGCGTGTATGGCTAACCTCATGCGCCCGGCGCTGTATGGTTCCTATCATCATATCACTGTAATGGGGAAGGAACAGGCACCGGCAGATCATGTGTACGATGTAACGGGATCGCTTTGCGAAAATAACGACAAGTTCGCCATCGATCGCAAGCTGCCTAAGATTGATATCGGTGATCGCATTGTTATTCACGATGCCGGTGCACATGGTCATGCGATGGGTTTCAACTACAACGGTAAACTTCGTTCTGCGGAACTGTTGCTTCACGAAGATGGTCAGGTAGAACTCATCCGTCGTGCAGAAACGTTAGATGATTTATTTGCCACCTTGGATTTTAGTAAATTGTAAAAAATTATCAAAAACATAGAATTTAATCTTGCTAAAGGGTATCGAAAAAATTAATTCTATGATATAATGTTCTACGTCATTTAGTGAAATCGTTAGATATTTCAAAAAAAATAGAAACTATAGAGAAAATCATAGTAAAATAGTAGAAATTAGCTTGCAGAGTTATCATTTAGATTGTATAATAGGAAATGGATATAAACATCTTTATGATTACTTACCAAAGTGGTACTAAGATTTTACTAGATATTATGCGGTATTCCACTTTGGTGGAGTACCGCTTTTTATATTCTGATTTTATACCATAATCGATATCAAATATATAACTAAACGAAGGAGTGACGTATTGTGGCAGAGCTACTTAGAGTGGAAAATCTACACGTAGCGGTAGAGGAGAAAGAAATCCTCAAGGGGATTGACTTAACAATAAATACAGGGGAAATTCATGTGGTAATGGGTACCAACGGTGCCGGCAAATCCACCTTGGCTAATGCTATCATGGGTAATCCGGCCTATACAGTGACGGAAGGTAAAATCGTCTTCGATGGTAAAGACATTACGGAAGATGCCGTTAACGATCGTGCCAAAGCAGGTATTTTTATGTCTTTCCAGAGTCCAATTTCTATTCCTGGCATTACGGTGGAAAACTTTATCCGTACTGCTAAAACCACGATTACCGGTGAACAGCAACGTGCATTGGCTTTCAAAAAAGAATTGAAGTCCAAAATGGATGAACTCAGCTTTGACAGCTCCTATGCACAGCGCTATGTAAATGACGGCTTCAGCGGTGGCGAACGCAAAAAGAATGAAATCTTGCAGATGTCCATTTTGAATCCTAAATTAGCTATGCTCGATGAAACAGACTCCGGTTTGGACGTTGACGCTGTTCGTATCGTATCGGAAGGTGTAAGTCGTTTCCATAACGAAAATAATGCAGTGTTGATTATTACACACCACAATTCTATTTTACAGAAATTAAAACCTGATTTCGTACACATTTTAATTAACGGTCGCATCGTAAAAACGGGTGACGCTTCGTTGGTAGCAGAAATCGAAAAACAGGGCTATGACGCTTACAAGGCTTTAGTCTAGGAGGCATTCATGGAAACAAGAAAGAAAACATATGTGGAGGATATGGACCGTGGCGTCTATGATATTCGAAATGATTTCGAATATTCCTATAAATCCGATGCCGGTCTGACGGAAGATATCATTCGTGAAATCTGGGAAAACAAAAACGAACCGGAATGGATGTTGGACTTCCGTTTAAAATCTCTTAAAATTTATAACGAAATGGACATCCCTAGTTGGATTCCAGATATTAGCGGTTTGGACATGTCCAATATCGTAACCTACGTTAAGCCGAAGGTTGATATGAAAGGTGATTGGAACGAAGTGCCGGAAGATATTAAGAGCACTTTCGATCGTTTGGGTATTCCGGAAGCGGAAAAAACATCCTTGGCCGGCGTAGGCGCGCAGTATGACTCTGAAGTAGTCTATCACAGTATTCAGGAAGATTTGGTAAAACAAGGTGTTGTGTATACCGATATCGAAACAGCGCTTCATGATTACGAAGACATTGTTCGTAAGTATTTCATGACATTGGTACCGCCTACGGATCATAAGTTTGCTGCTTTGCACGGTGCTGTATGGTCCGGTGGGTCCTTTGTATATGTTCCGGCCGGTGTTCAGGTTGATATTCCGTTGCAATCGTATTTCCGTTTGAACGCACCGGGGGCCGGTCAGTTCGAACATACATTGATTATTGTAGAAGAAGGGGCGAAGGCACACTTCATCGAAGGATGCTCCGCACCGAAATATAACGTAGCTAACCTTCATGCCGGTTGCGTTGAATTGTTTGTAAAGGACAATGCAACATTGCGTTATTCTACCATCGAAAACTGGTCTAAGAACATGTATAACTTGAATACGAAACGCTGTGTTGTTGGTAAGCACGGTACAATCGAATGGGTTAGCGGCTCCTTCGGTTCCAAAGTATCTTGTTTGTATCCGATGAGTATCCTCAGCGGTGAAGGCGCTCATTGTGAATTTACCGGTGTTACCTTTGCCGGTGAAGGTCAGTACTTGGATACGGGATCTAAAGTTGTTCATGCAGCACCGTACACAACAAGTAATGTTAACTCCAAATCTATTTCCAAGAGCGGTGGTGCTGCTATTTATCGCGGTGTTCTTAACATCGGTAAGAAAGCAGAACATTCTAAAGCAACCGTATCTTGTGAATCTTTGATGCTTGACGATATTTCTCAGTCCGATACCATTCCGTCCATTACCGTTGAAAACGATAATGTTGACCTCGGTCATGAAGCAAAAATCGGCCGTATATCCGATGAAGCTATTTTCTATCTCATGACACGCGGTATCAGTGAAGAGGAAGCGCGTGCTATGCTAGTACGTGGTTTTGTTGAACCGATTTCCAAGGAACTTCCGTTGGAATATGCTGTTGAAATGAATAATTTGATTACCTTAGAGCTGGAAGGCTCTATCGGTTAGGAGGTACTGATGGAAAAACGTGCAATATTTAATGAATTGCCCAGACCGACTTTCCGGTGGCTAAAGGTAAATTATACGGAAAGCCAGATTGAAGAAGGGCAACATCCGGCAATGGTTACTGTTTTCTCGGAAGAGGGAATTGTAGCACCGCTTGGTAAACGCGAATTATTAAAGGAAAGCTTTTTGGGCGCTAATAAGGAATCGTTGGAAGCCGTAACTGCACATTATACAGCAGGCTTTGCGGTAACGGTACCGGACGGAGCTCATGAAAAAGTAGAAGTTGTTATTGATGCCGATGCTGATACAGTAAATGAAAAAACGAGAATCGTGGCCACTGTCGGTGAAAATGCGACACTTGAATTGTTATATCATTTGAAGGGGCGCGCCGAAAGCGGTAATGTTACCTTGTTGACAGAGGTATTGGCAAAAAAACAGGCTAACGTAACGATTAAGAAGGTGCAGCTGTTAAGTGAAGGGGTGCAGCAGATTGAACATCGCTACACTAAATTCGAGGATGACAGCAAAGTAGAATATATTAACGTTGAATTGGGTGGCAAGGAAAATATTCTTTACTATGACGAAGACCTCATCGGTGAACGCGCTGAATTAGTACATGATTTAGCATATCTCGGCGAAAAAGAGCAACGTTTTGATATTTCAATGCTTATGTCGCACATTGGCAAGAAGACAGTCAGCGATATTCACACCTTAGGTGCACTCAGCGGTAAATCGAAGAAAGCCTTCCGAGGCACCCTTGATTTCATCCGCGGCAGTGTAGCTTCCGAAGGTGCCGAAGAAGATACATGCTTGTTACTCGATCCGGAAGTTAAATCCGTATCGTTACCGTTATTGCTCTGTAAAGAAGACAATGTAGTAGGCAATCATGCTGCCAGCGCTGGTCAGCTCGATCAGACGAAGTTATTCTATTTGATGAGTCGCGGATTTAGCGAATCCGAAGCTAAACATATCATCGTAGAATCTATGTTGCGTCCGATTATCGATCGCATTGGCAACGAAGACATCGAAGAAACAGCCTTGGCTGCTGTTCGAGCAAAAATTTAACAGTTATAAAGAAGGTGTACTATGAAATCGATTGCAGAGGCCTATAAGGACTTTCCAATTTTAAATCAGACGCATAACGGCCATCGCCTCGTATATTTGGACAGCGGTGCGACTACGCAAATTCCGCAGGCTGTTATGGATGCGTTAGAAACCCATTTGAAAAAGCATAACGGTAATCCGCATCGAGGGGCACATATATTGGCAGTAGAGGCTTCCGAGGCCTATGAAAGCACTCGAGATACCGTACAACGCTTCATCAATGCAAAACAACGCGAAGAAATCGTGTTTACGCGAAATACAACTGAAAGCTTAAATTTAATTGCTTTCAGTTATGGCATGAACCATGTGAAAAAGGGTGACAAGATTGTCATTACCATTGCAGAACATCATGCTAACCTGGTAACTTGGCAGCGTGTGGCTGAACGCACCGGCGCTACCTTGGAATATATGTATCTGGATGAAACAGGCCATTTATTGCCCGGTGAAATGGATAAAATTGATGCAACTACTAAGATTGTAGCTTTTGCCCATGTAAGCAATGTGCTTGGCATGGAATTCCCGGTGGATGAATTAATCCGCCGGGCCCATGAAGTAGGTGCCGTAGTAGTGCTTGACGGAGCACAATCAACACCACATAAGAAAATTGATGTGCAAGCATTGGATTGTGATTTCTTTGTGTTCTCCGGTCATAAAATGTGTGCCTCTCAAGGCATTGGAGTTATGTACGGCAAGCGTCACTTGTTGGAAGACATGCCTCCGTTCCTTTTAGGCGGTGATATGATCGAATACGTACAGGAACAATCTACTACGTATAACGAAGTACCGTATAAATTCGAAGCCGGTACACCAAATGCTCACGGCGCTGTTATGCTCAAGGCCGCTATTGAATATTTGGAAAGCTATGGCATGGATGAAATTCAGGCGTATGAACATGAATTAGTAGAATATTTGTTGCCTAAGATGACAGCTATTCCGCATATTCATTTGTTAGGCTCTGCCGATCCGGCAGAAAAGCATGGTGTAGTGGCCTTTACCGTTGATGATGTACATCCGCACGATGTAGCTACTATCATGGATAGCTACGGTGTTTGTGTCCGCTCCGGTCATCATTGTGCGCAGCCGTTGGGGGCGTATTACAAAGTCCCTGCATCGAGCCGACTGAGCATGTATATTTACACTCGCAAGGAAGATTTAGATGCCTTCTTGGAAGCCTTGAAGAAGGTACGCCCGACAATGGGTTTTAAAGACTAAGGAGGAATCGTTCGACATGGAAATGGATCAGCTGTATACAGAATTGATTTTGGAGCATAATCAGGATAAACGAAATAAACGTGAGTTAGCGGAATTTACAACATCCGAACACGGACACAATCCGAGCTGCGGTGACGATTTGACCCTACAGATTAATGTGGAAGATGGCATTGTAAAGGATGCAGCGTATACCGGTTCCGGTTGTGCAATCAGCCAAGCATCCGCTTCCATGATGATTGATATCATTCAAGGTAAATCATTGGAAGAGGCTATGCGCTTGGTAGAGCTCTTCCTCGGTATGATCAAAAAGGAAGTTACCGATGATGATGAGTTGGAAGAATTGGAAGATGCTATTGCATTAAAAAATATTTCCAATATGCCGGCTCGTGTTAAATGCGCTGTATTGGCTTGGCATACACTGAAGGAAGCATTGAAAAAAGAACAGCACTGATATCGATACCAGTAGTACGTATACAGATATAACAATAAGAAAAGCCCCTACGGTTGTTTATAAAAAGCAACCGCAGGGGCTTTGTATTACAGTTATTTGGAGGCAGGCTTGGGAAGCTTACCCATGTCCTGCAATAGTTTAACGATACGCACACCGCAATTCTTTCCACCGCATGAGCCGGTGCCGGCACCCGTACGTTCTCTTATTTTGGGAATTGTATCACAGCCGTCGGCAATAGCTTCTTTGATTGTTTTGCGGCTAATGCTGCGACAAGTACAAACCTTAGTGTATTTATCTAAAATCGAATCAGGGACTTTATTTTCTTCAAACTCCATGATAACCTCCTTATGTACAGCGATATCACCTGATAACTTGTTCTTCCTAAACTTTTTCCTATATAATATAGGTGTATCTATTTTAGCATATAAAGACGTAGTTTGTAAGAGGAAAGGATAACTATATGATTTGTGTATTATTTGATCTTGACGGTACGTTGACCGATTCCGCCGAAGGTATTTATAAATCCTTGGAGTACGCATTTGAAAAAAAGGGGATTCCCACGCCGGATGCAGATACGCTTCGCTTATTTATCGGACCGCCGATTATTGATTCTATGCAGGAGCAGTGCGGCATGACTTTGGCAGAAGCAGAGGAAATGTACGGCTTCTTTAAAGAACAATATGATACCATCGGTAAATTTGAAAATAAAGTATATGAAGATGTGGAACGCATGTTGGTAACCTTGCGTCAAACCAATACGTATGTAGCAGTGGCTACGGCAAAACCGCAGCATTTGGCAGAACAGGTATTGGAGCATTTCGGTCTTACCAAATATTTTGAAGTGATTAAAGGTGCCGATCAAGCGAAGGGCATTGTACATAAGCCGCAGATTTTGGCAGAAGCCGTACGAGCCATGAAGGAATTTTCCGATGACGGTACAAAGAAACGTATCACCGGTTGGTACATGGTAGGCGATCGTAAATATGATATGGTGGCAGCCAAAGAATTAGGTTGTAAAGCAGTAGGGGTTGCCTACGGATATGGCAGCCGTGAAGAATTGGAAGCTGCCGGTGCCGATTATATATGTGATACACCGTCCGATGTAGTATTGAATATCGCAGTGGACACCTTGTTGTAATCCTTCACTATAATCCCTTCGAAGGTAGGGCTTACTACTGTATCACAATGTCAAAGAACATAATATAGGAAGATATAACATAGAAAGAGATAATATAAAAGGACAGGAACTACTACAGATAACTGTACTGGTGTCTGTCCTTTTTCTTTTTCTTGACATAACAAAACCCCTTTCGTTAGACAAAATCTAACGAAAGGGGTTCAGTTCAAAGTGTCTTATTTATTTTTTTTAGCAATTACACGGAATACCTTAGCTCCCGTCGTTTTTAATTTGGTGCCCGTCTTTTTAAGACTGGTACGAGTACGCGTCACGCGTGCCATTGGGGAAAGAGAGGTTCGTTTGCGGGGCTTCATATCGCGTTCGGAACCAAAATCACCGCGTTGTACACTGGTGGCCTTAACACGTTCTGCGCCGAAGGCTTGCTTTAACTCCTTCATGAGAAGGGCAGAGCGTACATCAATAGCAAAGGCATAAATATCTACCGCGGCATATCCCATATGCGGGTACGCATGAACAGCCACATGACAATGCGGCGAAACCGCTAATAATACAACTTCATCATCCAGCACCTGGCAACTTATTTCATCAATTTCCTGATTAGCTGCTACCAATGCATTTGTTACACTTTCTTGAATAATAACAGGGGATGACAAAGCATCCTCCAAACAAGCATATAGGTCAATAAGTAAATGATGGCCTAACGAATCTGGCACAATGTCACCTTCTTTCTATTTGTACTAGGTATAGTATGTGTCGCTAACATCTATCGAATCTATTATACATGATGGACTCCCTACTTAACAATAATTATTATAGAACTATATAAAGTTATAAATGGTATACGCTATTGAGATAAGAAACTAATGATTATACTAATTTTATATACATGTATTGCTAGATTTACATTGTAGCTTGATATATGGTATCCTTTTAATAAAGTGTATGTCCGCATATAATATGCGTTTAAGTATTAGGAGGTCCTAACATGGGTTCTATGCTAACAAGGGATTATGACACCTTCGCTGAAGAGGCGAAAAAGATTTGCCCTAATAGAGTATTTACAGATTATTTACGTCGTTATGCCTACGGTATTGATGCATCCTGCTATAGCTACTTACCGAAAGTGGTTGTAAAACCAAATAACGAAGCAGAAGTGGTGGAATTGGTTTTATTGGCTAATCGTTGTGGTACACCGGTAACCTTCCGCGCTGCTGGCAGTTCCTTGTCCGGTCAGGCATCCAGTGAAGATGTATTGATCGTGGCTAATGACGGTTTTAAATATGCACATGTATTGGAAAACGGCAATGCGATTCGCTTGTCTTGCGGTGTTATCGGTTCCGATGCTAACGAAAAATTAGCACCGTACGGTAAAAAAATCGGTCCTGACCCGGCAACGATTACGACGGCTCTTGTTGGGGGGATTGTAAACAATAACTCCAGTGGTATGTGCTGCGGTACGGCACAGAACTCATATAAAACCATTCGTTCCATTCGCGTTGTATTGGCTGACGGTACTATCCTCGATACATCCGATCGTGCCAGTGTAGAACGTTTCTTAACAGAAAAGAAACACTTGGTAGATCAGCTAGTATCCTTGCGCAAGGATATTATGGCCGATAGCGAATTGGTTGACCTCATCAATCGTAAATTCAAAATTAAAAACACCACCGGTTACAGCCTTAACTCCTTGGTAGATTTTGAAGATATCGTAGATATCATCAATCACCTCTTTGTAGGTAGTGAAGGTACGTTGGGCTTCGTCAGCGAAGTTACGTATAACTGCGTGGATGATGCTAAATACAAGGGCTGTGGTTTGTTGTTCTTCGGCAAATTGACAGATGCATCGAAAGCCGTTGTTGCTTTGGCAGGTATGTCCCGCGATGTTGTGGTGGCAGCAGAAATGATGGACTACCTCAGCTTGAAGAGTGTTCAGCAGCTTGACGAAGTACCTGATTTTGTTCGCGGCATTCCGGAAGGCACCAGCTGCATTTTGTTCCAGTCCGAAAGCAATGATGAAGCTACCTTGGATAAGAACTTAGCGTACATTCAGGAAACCTTAAAAGATATTCCGACCGTTATTCCAAGCTTGTACTCCAAGGATGCTGCGGAATATGACAAATGGTGGGTTATCCGTAAAGGCTTGTTACCGATTGCGGCAGGCCTGCGCAAACCGGGTACCACGGTAATTACGGAAGACGTATGCTTCAAGATTGAAGACTTCACATCCGGTATCGAAATGATTACCGAATTGTTCCATAAATACGGTTTTGTAGATAGCGGTATCATCTTCGGTCATGCTTTGAGCGGTAATGTTCATTTCATCATTACACCTAACTTTAACGATAAAACGGAAATGGATAACTTCACCGGTCTTGTCAAAGAAATGGCTGAACGCGTATCCGCCGTTGAAGGTTCCGTTAAGGCCGAACACGGTACGGGCCGTATGGTTGCACCGTTCGTTGAAATGGAATGGGGCAAGAAGGCCTATGCGGTAAATCGCAAGATTAAAGACATCTTCGACCCGTCCGGTTTGTTGAATCCTGACGTAATGATTACAGATGATCCGGACATTTATAAAAAGAATTTAAAAGCCATGAGCGATATCGATCCGCTCTTCAATATGTGTATGGAATGCGGCTTCTGCGAAAAGAATTGCCCGAGCCGTAATCTTACCTTGACACCGCGTCAACGCATTTCTTTACTTCGTGAAGAACAACGTCTCTTAAAAGATGGCAACACGGAAATGGCGGAAGAATTGCGCAAAGGTTATGAATACTACGGTGTTGATACTTGTGCGGCTTGTTCCATGTGTAGCCAGCTTTGCCCGTTGGGCATCGATACGGCACAAATCGCGTTGTCCATGCGTAAAATCAATGCTAAAGGAGCCAGCTTGGCTCATGCCATCTACAACAACTTCAACGCTACCATCAATGCGGCTCGTGTTGGCGTAACCTTAGGTGGTGTAGCCGGTAAAATCGCTACGAAGACATTGTTAGCTAAGATTAGTGAAGATGCGCATGACTTCACCGGCTTAACTCCGTACATGCCGACGACGATGCCGAAAGCAAATACCTATAAATTACGCAATAAACGTCGTCCCGAATTCCATAAGAATGTAGTATACTTCAGCACATGCGCTAACCGTGCATTCCGTCAGAACCAGGGATATGACGATACCCGCAGCTTACAGCAGGTATTTGAAAGTCTTTGCGAAAAAGCAGGCTACAATGTAATTTATCCGCCGCACATTGAAAATCTCTGCTGTGGCTTGAGCTTTGAAAATTACGAAGATATCGATCGTCAGGCATTGGCAGATTTGACGGCAGCTTTGACAAAAGCCAGCGAAGGCGGTATTTATCCGATCGTTATCGATCACTCCGCTTGCTTCAATCATGCGTTCAAACATATAAAAGGCTTACAGATTCTCGATATTTCCGAATTCTTGTATAGCATTTTGCCTGATTTGGAAGTTACTAAATGCAATGAATCTGTGTTGGTTCATAAACAGTGTAAGGTTAAGGTTCTCGGCAAACAGAAATACATTGAATTGTTGGCACGTGCTTGCACGGACAAAGTATTCAACATCAAGAGCTTTGCCTGCGATGGTTTTGCCGGACAGAAAGGGTTCTTTACGCCGGAATTAAATAAATGTGCCACTAAGGATTTAGCAGCGGAAGTAAAAGAATACGGTTGCACCCTGGGTGTAAGCTCCAGCTCAACCTGCGAAATCGGCTTAGGAGAAAACGGTGGTATTCCGTTCGTAAGCATTGCTTACTTACTGGATCGTTGCTCCACGGCAAAACGTAAATAAAATAGTACACGTATAATTACATGCCAACAGCCTATCGCATGTATATGTGGAATAGTTGATGACAACAAAAGAAGCGTAGACGAAATTTTGTCTACGCTTCTTTTTATTACTCGAATACAGGTATTGTTTACCTATTATAAGATCTAAATTACTGTTATATGTAATTAAAATAGATGTAATTGCAATAGATGTAACTGCAATATATGTAACTGCAATAGATGTAACTGCAATACAATGGAATAAGAAAGCTTCATTACATGTTTATTTATTAATTAAGTCATGGGCTACGTCAATCACTCGTTGCAAACTTTTATTGATGTACTTATCTTTATGATACACAATGCTGAATAAACGCTGCAGTGATAAGTCGGTAATAGGGATGTGTGTCATCAATCCCGCTTGTAACTCTTCGGTAACCAAACGGCGAGATATAACCGTACCGCCGAAACCGGCAATGACGGCTTGCTTGAGTGACGCTGTGTTGTTATAGTTGCCAACGATTTGCAAAGGAATGTGGCGTTCCTTAATCAAACCTTCGAACAAGCTACGGGTACCGCTGCCTTCTTCGCGGAGAAATAATTTAATGGAAGGAAGTTCCTCCGTTGTAATTGTCGATGGCACCATCGATTGCCATGCACGGGGAACTACCAATATCAATTCATCAATCATAAAGGGATCTGCCACTAGGGTTGGGGCGGTGATTTGTCCTTCGATGAGGGCAATGTCTAATGTATCATTTAACAGCATTGCCTGCAGTTCGTCCGTATTATGTATTTCCGAAACGATCTCCTGCTGCGGAGCCAAGGTAGTAATATCTTTCATCACCTGTACCAATAAGGTTTCACCGATGGTTAAACTGGCCCCCAGGCGAATGGGAAAGTTTTCATTATGACCGTGCATCATAGAATCAATAAATCGATTTAAAGTGAGTATTTGACTGACATACGGCTGTAATCGTTTCCCGCTTTCGCTAAGATATAATTTGCGTCCCAGTCGTTCGAACAAAGGGGAGTTGTAATAGTCTTCCAACTCACGGATAGCCTGACTTACCGATGGTTGAGTCATATGTAATTTGGCAGCGGCCTTGGTCATATTCATTTCTTCGCAAACAGCTAAAAATATAGTAAAGTGGCGTAACGTCATAATAGGTGACATCTCCTTGGTAGTGTATATTTCCGGAATTTGAGTAGTGCATCGGTTTATTCCCATACAACAACTATGATTTTATAGATAAATCAAATGCATATAAAAATAAAGATAGGTAATTACCTATTGATTATATCATACAATGCAATTTTACGTACATTCGCTAAGATGGTACAATGAGCCTGTAATTTTCAGTGATGCATCAAAAGAAATAAACAAATTCGTTATGTAACTAGTATATAAGGAGTGGAGTTTATGGGAAAATATGCTCGCGGTATAATACTGGCATTACTTATTGCCATTCCCGCTTATTGGTTAGGAAACACCTTTCCGATTATCGGCGGTCCTGTATTCGGTATTTTGTTAGGTATGATTTTGGCAGGTATTAAACGGCCGGACACATTCGAGCCGGGGATTAAATATTCCGGTAAAAAGGTATTACAATATTCGATTATTTTGTTGGGCTTTGAAATGAATTTATACAATGTTATCAGCGTCGGTGCTTCCTCCTTCAGCGTTATGATTTTTACTTTACTAACCGCCTTCGTAGTAGCATTGGTAGTAGGGCGTCTCCTTCGTCTTGATTTGAAAATGACCACGTTGGTCGGAGCAGGCACTGCTATTTGCGGCGGGTCGGCCATTGCAGCGGTAGCCCCGGTTATTGAAGCAGAGGATAAGGACATTGCCTTTTCCATTTCTACCATATTTTTATTCAATGTACTGGCCGTATTTATCTTCCCATTCCTTGGTCATTGGATGGGATTGAGTGATTCCGGTTTTGGTATGTGGGCCGGCACAGCCATTAATGATACATCCTCGGTAGTCGCTGCCGGTTATTCCTACAGCAATGCAGCCGGTGATTATGCAACCATCGTTAAATTGACTCGGGCTCTCATGATTGTACCGATTTGTGTGATTATCGCCGGTATTGTTATTTGGTCCAAAAAGAAAGCCGGTGGAGCAGGAGACAGCAACTTTAAGGTAAGTCGGATCTTCCCGTGGTTTATTCTTTGGTTCGTAGTCGCTTCTATCATTAACACCACCGGTATATTGGCTCCGTCTGTATCACATTTTCTCGGACAGGCCGGTAAATTCTTCATTATCGTGGCTATGGTTGCCATCGGTTTGAATACTAATCTTATTCATCTATTGAAAAATGGTGTAAAGCCAATCGCTCTCGGCTTTGTATGTTGGTTCGCCGTTGCATCCGTATCCTTGTTGGTACAGCACAGCATCGGATTAATTTAATCGTTTCGTTGGTAATAGCCTCGCAGGAGATGTTCCGAATGAGTTTGTAACAATATATTTTGTTACACCGGGAATATTCTTCGGCGAGGCATTTTTATCGGCAAAATATTTTTATCGGCAAAATATTTTTATCGGCAGGATATGTTCATCAGCGAGATATTTTTATCGGCGAGACATTTTTTATGTCTTGACAAGATAGAAAGTTTTGGATATTATAATTTTAGTTGTTTGTGCAAGCAAATTTAATGCAGGAGGTATGTTGCGTGAGTAATTACATTAAGCAATGGTTATCTTTACGCGATAAAGAGCGTGAAATATCTGCAGCTTTGGAAGAAGCCTTACGGGGAGTAAGCCACGGCATTAGTGTTAATGAATTCTATGCGTTGTACTTTCTGCATAAATCGGAAAGCGAAGAACTTCGCATGTCCGATTTAAGTCAAAAGATTGGCCTTAGCTTGAGTGCCACTTCACGTTTACTATCGCGTTTTGAAACGAATTGTCACGTCATCGAACGCATTGCCTGCGCCGATGATAAGCGCGGCGTTGAAGTGCGATTGACACAAGTCGGTCAGGATGTATTAGAAGAAGCACTAAAAAAAGTAAATGAGGTACTGGCTAATTACGAAGCAGATTTATTGTAATGGGGATTGGCCGGGAAACTCTACAAGCAGTAGAGTTTTCTTTTTTCTTATTTACTTGCATGCACAAGCAAATAAAGTGTGTGATTTGTGTATTATAGGGTAATGAAAGAAAAGGAGTTTTTATCATGGCAGAATTAAGTAAAGTACCGGTACGAGATCGTGCAGAACACAATGCGTATTTCCCATCCGATTATTCGTTAAGTGTATATACCAGCAAAACAACGGATTTTGACGGTGTAAAGTTCGATGCGCCGTATACCGGTAAAAAATATAAAGTATTGATGGTAGGGTCCGATGAACGGTACGTACAAATGAAAAACAGCAAGCTGTTTTCCACGGGTAACCATCCGGTAGAAACGTTATTGCCTATGCTTCATATGCACGAAGCCGGTTTTGAAATCGACGTTGCCACCTTGTCCGGTAACTCCGTAAAATTAGAAATGTGGGCTATGCCGGAAGAGGATACGGCAGTTATGGATTTATATAACACCTATCTTCCTAAATTGGAACAGCCTAAAAAGTTAGCGGATATCTTAGAAGCAGCTACGGCCGAAGATTCTCCGTATATTGCTGTATTTATTCCGGGCGGTCACGGTGCTTTGCATGCATTGCCGGAAAGCCGTGAAGTGAAAGCATTATTGCAGTGGGCTGTTAAAAACGATCGTTTTGTTGTTACCCTTTGCCACGGGCCGGCGGCATTACTCGCAGCGGCTGTCGATGAAAAACCGGAAGATTTCTTGTTTAAAGGATTTGAAATGGCCGTATTCCCGGATGCGCTTGATGAAGGAGCCAATCAGGATATCGGATATATGCCGGGTCGTCTAAAATGGTTATTAGCTGACAGCTTGGTAAAATTGGGTGCTAAGATTCTCAACAGCGATATTACCGGTTTTGTTCACAAGGATCGTATGTTACTTACCGGTGACAGCCCGTTGGCAGCTAACAATTTAGGTATCTTGGCAGCAGACGAATTGTTAAAGAAGGTGCAGACAATTTGAGAAAAAGCATATTATTCGATCCGATTACCATTGGGTCGTTAGAATTAAAAAATAGAGTTATGATGCCGTCCATGCTCACGAACGAAGTACACAAAAGGGATGGTGTTCCCACCGATTTTCACATGATTCACTACGGTGCTCGCGCCTTGGGCGGTGTCGGCCTTATTTTACTGGAAGGCACCGGCATTAGTGCGGAAGGTCGTATTTTTGAAACAGACCTGGGATTATGGAATGAAGAACAGATGGCCGGCATGAAACGTTTGGTTGACCTTCTCCACGGTTATGGCAGTAAGGTAGGCGTACAGCTTAGTCACGCCGGTCGTAAATCCGAGGTGCCCGGCCGTG
This sequence comes from Veillonella magna, assembly GCF_959600285.1. Classification (NCBI taxonomy): domain Bacteria; kingdom Bacillati; phylum Bacillota; class Negativicutes; order Veillonellales; family Veillonellaceae; genus Veillonella; species Veillonella magna. The sequence goes on from NZ_CAUGKU010000002.1 coordinate 169,419, forward strand.
TCATTGCCCCGTCCGCCATTGCTTATAGCGATGAGTACCGTCAGCCGGAAGCAATGACGGTAGAGGATATTCAAGCGGTAGTAGAGCAATTTAAAACCTCTGCCGCATTGGCTGAAAAAGCCGGCTTTGATGTGTTGGAAATTCATGTAGCCCACGGCTATTTGCTTAACCAGTTTATCACTCCGCTGGTAAATAAACGCACCGATAATTATGGTGGTTCTTTGGAAAATAGATACCGAATTATCCACGAAGTGATTCACGCGGTGAAAAGCGTCTTCACCGGTGCGGTGTGGGCACGGATTTCCGGAGCCGAATACGACGAAGCGGGAACTACGACGGATGAATTTGTAACTATCGCACAATGGATGAAAGAAGATGGTGTTGAACTCATCGATGTATCCTCCGGCGGTGTTATCAATCGGGTACCGGATGCTATCTATCCGGGTTATCAAGTACAGTTGGGTAACCGTATCAAAAACGAAATCGGCATACCGATTAGCGTTGTTGGTATTTTAGGCTCGCCGGAGCTGGCAGAGTATATTCTGCGTAGCAACCAATCCGATCTTATCGCCTTAGGACGACCTCTCTTATCCAACCCGAACTGGTTGTGGCATGCAGCGCGTGAGTTGGGCACCATCAACAATTACAAGGTATTCAACGAAGCCTACGAACGGGGTAAGCGTTTTTAATAGATAAATCCCGATTTGCCTTTTTTGTACATTACTAGTATAATCAAATTGTAAAACGTATTGCGCATGCAATGATTAGTTTAGTGATTGCTTGCTAGTTTTAAAATGTAACTGCATACGATAGTCTTTGAGGCAAGGTGCGAGGAGATTTCCTCAATTCCTGACCGGCGGTAAAGTCCGCAAGCCCTGCGATGGGTTGACTCGGTTGAATTCCGAGACCGACAGTATAGTCTGGATGGGAAAAGACACGGTTTGATTGCGTCGTTTTGATGCGACCGTAATATTCAAGATATCTTAAGGACTATGGCTATGCTGTAGTCCTTTTTTAGTATAGTGTTAGGAGAGAGCAACATGACGGATGAAGAGTATATGGCGACTGCCTTATCCTTAGCCAAAAAAGCTAAAGGTCATACCGCTCCCAACCCCATGGTAGGAGCCGTCGTGGTGAAACACGACGTCATCGTCGGACAAGGCTATCATCATAAAGCAGGCGGTCCTCACGCAGAAGTGTATGCTTTGGACGAAGCCGGCGAGAACGCAGTAGGTGCTACGCTGTATGTAACCTTAGAGCCTTGCGCACACTACGGTAAAACACCGCCCTGTGCCAAACGAGTGATTGCATCCGGCGTAAGTCGCGTTGTGATTGGCATGGTAGATCCTAATCCGTTGGTAGCCGGTAAAGGCATTGCTATGTTGCGCGACGCAGGTATTCAGGTAGAGGTAGGTGTACTGGGTACGCAATGCTCAGCATTAAATGATGCTTTCATTACGTACATGCTGACGGGTCGACCCTTTGTTACCTTGAAGTCGGCCATGTCGGTGGATGGTAAAATTGCTACACGCACCGGTGATTCACAATGGATTACCAATGAATCTGCCAGGACTGACGGACATCGCTTGCGACAGTATCACGACGCCATCTTGGTTGGTATCGGTACCGTCTTGGCGGATAATCCAACCTTGACACATCGGTTAACGGACTCGGCGCAGTTTGCTCAGCCGGATGTTATTGTGTTGGACAGTCACGGACGGACACCGACGGATGCTGCCTTGTTTAGTAACAAGGAACGTCGTTTGCTAATTGCGGTCGGTCCCGATTGCCCGCCGTCCCATCGCTATGAATTAGAAAAGGCCGGTGCCGAGATTGTTACCTTACCTTACGACACGGCGCCGGAACCGACGGAGGCTAACGCAACACAGCTTTCCTTAACCGCCTTGTTGGACATGCTCGGCGAAAAAGGCTATCAGTCGTTACTCGTTGAAGGAGGCAGCCAAGTTATTGCTGCATTTACGGAGCAACGATTGTTCGATAAGCTGATTACTTATATGGGGGCCATGCTTATCGGTGGAAGCGATGCCATACCGGCCATCGGAGGCATAGGGGCTTCTACCTTAGCCGAAGCAGTGCCGCTTACCATTTGTGATGCTTGCCTGTTAGATGGAAATGTGCGCGTAGAATCCTACTACACGGAAAGGAAGGGACGCTATGTTCACAGGGATTATTGAAGAAACCGGTCGCATAGAACGCATCGTTGCAGGTGCGCAATCCTTGCGCATTACAATTTCGGGCCATAAAATTTTATCCGATATAGAAATCGGTTGCTCCATTGCGGTCAACGGTGTCTGTCTGACGGCAACCACCTTTGATGCGCATAGCTTTACGGCAGATGTAATGCCTGAATCCGTACGAATGACAACACTGGCCGATTTAAAACCGGGTAGTCCTGTCAATTTGGAACGGGCCATGGCCGTAGGCGGACGCTTCGGTGGACATGTGGTAGCCGGACATGTTGACGGCATCGGTACGATACGAACCATAGAGAAACAGGACAATGCAGTGGTCTTCACCATCGCGGCTGCCCCGGAGGTTATGGAATACATTGTCTATAAAGGATCGGTGGCTATCGACGGCGCCAGCTTAACCGTAGCCGGACGCAGCGATACACAGTTTACGATTTCTATCATTCCGCACACGATTAAGGAAACAATTCTAGCCTATGCTAAGCCGGGCACAAAGGTGAATATCGAGACCGATATATTCGGGCGCTATATACGGCAGTTTATGACATTGCCTCCGGCAGAGAACACTGCCGTACCGGCAACAGGTAAACAAAGCGGTGGCATTACCAGCGAACTATTGGCAAAGAACGGATTTATATAAAAAGGAGTGATCCATATGGGACACAAGTTGAATACGATTGAAGAAGTATTGGAAGATATGAAGGTTGGCAAACCGGTGATCATCGTAGATGATGAAAAACGCGAAAACGAAGGCGATTTGGTGATTGCCGCAGAATTTGCGACCATGGAAAATATTAATTTCATGGTAAAAGAAGCCCGCGGTATCGTATGCACCCCGATGTTAGCCGCCGATTTGGAACGACTCGGTATTGACCAGATGGTAGAAAAAAATACCGATAATCATGAAACGGCCTTTACCGTTACGGTAGACCATGTGACGACAACTACCGGTGTATCACCGTACGAACGCGCCTTGACGATTCGTACCTTGATTGCCGATAATGCTCGTCCGGAAGATTTCCGTCGTCCCGGTCATGTATTTCCGCTTCGTTACAAAGAAGGGGGCGTCTTGGTTCGCCAGGGTCATACGGAAGCCTCTATTGATTTATGCCGTCTGGCCGGTTTAAAGGAAGCCTCCGTTATCTGTGAAATCACTAAGGATGACGGATCCATGGCTCGCCTTGATGATTTGTTGGCCTTTGCCGATAAACATGGGTTAAAGGTGGCCTCCGTAGCTGATTTAATCGAATATCGCAAAATTCACGAACCATTGATTAAATTGGCTGCCGATGCCAATATGCCTACCAAGTACGGCGACTTCCATATTTACGTGTTCAAAAACGACTTGGACCATAAGGAACACTTGGCCATTGTCAAAGGTGATGTAAAAGACGGGGAAGACGTATTAGTACGGGTTCATTCCGAATGTTTGACCGGTGATGTATTTGGTTCCAAACGCTGTGACTGTGGCGAGCAATTGGCTAATGCACTGGCTACTATCGAAAAAGCCGGTCGCGGTGTTGTGGTATACATGCGTCAAGAAGGACGCGGCATTGGTTTAACCAATAAAATCAAAGCGTACGCGCTACAGGAACAAGGCCTTGATACGGTAGAAGCGAATGTGGAATTGGGATTCCCGGCAGATATGCGTGAATACTCTCTGGCGGCACAGATTATTCGCTACCTCGGTATTAAGAGTATTAAATTACTTACCAATAATCCATCGAAAAAAGAAAACCTCGAACATTGGGGTATTCAGGTGGATAAGCGCGTGCCGGTTATTGTCAAAGCCAACAGTGTTAATGCTGCGTATTTGCGTACGAAAAAAGAAAAGATGGGTCATCTCTTCGATCAAATCTAACGACGCATCGCTTCGTCACACGGCTCTGTATGTCAGCGCAACATACGAACAACTGATTCGTTTCTAATATATAAGAAGAACATGTTGGTTTTAAATATATAGAAACAACATATATGTCTCTATACTATATAATTAGGTTATATATTGTGTACACCACGCAAGAAATATAAGGAGGCCATACTCATGGTTAAAGAAGGTCATTTAGTCGGAACAGGAAAACGTTTTGCTATCGTAGGTTCTCGTTTTAACGAATTTATTACCAGTAAATTGATTGCCGGTGCCAAAGATGCGTTGATTCGCCACGATGTGAAGGATGAAGACATCACTACAATTTGGGTGCCCGGCGCATTTGAAATTCCGTTAATTGCTAAAAAGGCAGCCAAAAGCGGTAAGTTCGATGCGGTAATTTGTGTAGGTGCCGTTATTCGCGGTGCTACCTCACATTATGATTATGTATGTAACGAAGTATCCAAGGGCATTGCCCATATTAGCTTGGAAACCGAAGTGCCGGTTATGTTCGGCATCTTAACGACGGAAAATATCGAACAGGCTATCGAACGCGCCGGTACGAAAGCAGGCAATAAAGGCTTTGACTGTGCTATGGGTGCTATCGAAATGATTAACTTATTGGAGGAATTACAGTAATATATGGATTATATTAAACGGTATATGACACGCGAAGGCGTACGCATGGCGGTAGCTGTTACAACAGCCACCGTAGAAGAAGCGCGTCATCGTCATGATTTGTGGCCGGTGGCTACGGCTGCATTAGGTCGTACCATGACCGGTGCCTTGCTGATGGCCGGTGATTTTAAAAATGAAGAGAATGTAAGTATTCGCTTAAAAGGTGACGGGCCGATAGGCGTTGTCCATGTTGATGCATTCAGCGATGCTACGGTACGCGGCTATGTGGATCATCCGCACGTGGATATTCCGCTAAAGCGTGCCGGCAAGCTTGATGTAGGCGGTGCTGTCGGTCATAACGGCGAAGTACAGGTAACGCGCTTTACCAAGCTTCGTCAAGATTACACATCGCAAAGTCCCTTGCAAAGCGGCGAAGTCGCTGAGGACTTGGCATATTATCTCTATATTTCCGAACAAATTCCGGCTACCATCAGCCTCGGCGTGTTAGTAGGAACGGATAACACCGTCAGTGTAGCCGGCGGCTTCCTCGTACAAGCTTTACCGGATGCTACCGATGAAGCACTGGCTAAGGTAGAAGCCAACATTAATGCCTTGGGTCCTATTACGACCTACTTATCCGAACATCCCGACGGGGAAGGTTTGGTGGAACACGTCCTTGACGGATTGACCGTGCAAGAAGTATATAATGCGCCGGTGCGCTTTCAATGTACCTGCAGTCGCGAGCGATTCGAACAGGTTCTTATGACATTATCCGATACGGATAAACGAGATTTGTTAGAGGATGAAACGACGGAGCTGGTATGTCATTATTGTAATAATGCCTATCACTTCAGCCGTGACGAGTTAGCCTCGCTGTTTGATATGAAATAAAGTGATGACAGTCGTCAATATGCCGACCGTGCCTTGATTAAAACTCACTGCCTGTTATAATAAGAGGGTAGTGAGTTTTTTTATTTTATGTAACTCGAGGTGATAGTATGGGAATCATTGCCATTATTGGAGGGACCGGCGTGTACGATCCGTCCATGTTAGAATCGATTGAAGAAAAGCAATTGATGACTCCCTATGGGGAAATTACATATACACAGGGAAGCTATCATGGCAAGCCGGTTATTTTTATGGCACGCCATGGCAGCAAGCATTCCATTCCGCCGCATTTGATTAATTATCGCGCGAATATTTGGGGCCTTAAAAAATTAGGTGTAACCATGATTATTTCTACTACGGCCGTAGGCTCCTTAAATCCGGAATTCAAACCGGGGCATTTTGTATTAACCGATCAGTTCTTGGATTTTACAAAATCGCGGGTTAATACCTTCTATGACGGTGGAAAGAAGGGCGTTGTTCATCTTGACGTGACAGACCCGTACTGTCCGGAATTGCGCGGCCACATCGAAGCAGCGGCTAAGGAATTGGGACTGAACGTGCATAACGGTGGCACCTATGTATGCACCGAAGGTCCGCGTTTTGAAACGCCGGCGGAAATTAAGATGTTCCACATGCTCGGTGGCGATACGGTAGGTATGACAAATGTGCCGGAAGTTACTTTAGCAGGGGAAGCTGAAATTGCCTACGCTACGATTTCCATGGTTACCAACTTTGCTGCGGGTATTTCCGAAACAGCGTTAACTCATCACGAGGTAACGGAAGTGATGAAACAATTATCCGATAGCTTTAAAGCACTCATTCTTAAAACTATCGATCGCTTAGATCCCAATGCGGACTGCAGTTGTCATCATCGCTTGGCCGAATACGGCGGATTTACCTTATAGGAGTTGAACAGCCTGTTATGAATAGTATTGAATGGAACGGACAATCTTTGATTTTATTGGATCAAACCAAGCTGCCCGTCAGTGAAGAGTACATACATTGCACCGATTGGCGACAAGTGGCGGAGGCCATCAAAATGCTTCGTGTTCGAGGCGCTCCGGCCATCGGCGTTGCTGCCGGGTACGCATTGATTTTAGCTGCTCGCGAAGCGACCGCTCAAGATGATAGGGACGGACAATTCTCTGCCTTTTTCGAATTTGCGAATACCTTAAAGGCTACCCGTCCGACCGCTATTAATTTAGCGTGGGCGGTAGAGCGCGTTTGCACCTTAGTGCGCACCTGCATAGAAAACAACGGCAATGATGGCGCCGATAATCATGCTGTATACCTGGCTGATTGTCTGGATCGCATTGAAGAAGAAGCTATTGCCATAAACAAGGAAGACCTGGCGTTAAACAGTGCTATGGCCAAAGCCGGAGTCGGTATTTTTGAAGGACGCCGGGGTCTGCGTATCTTAACGCATTGTAATGCCGGCGCATTGGCTACTGCAGGCATCGGTACTGCATTAGGCGTAATACGTGAGTTACATGCGAACAATCAGCTGAGCATGGTCTATGCCGATGAAACCCGTCCGCTATTGCAAGGTGCACGGCTCACCACCTTTGAATTGCATCAAGATGGTATTCCTGTTACATTACTTACGGATAACATGGCTGCCTATGCGATGCAGCAAGGACTTATCGATGCAGTTATCGTCGGTGCCGACCGCATTACCACAGAGGGGGATGTGGCCAATAAAATCGGAACCTACGGCGTAGCCGTACTGGCCAAAGCACATGGCATTCCATTTTATGTGGCAGCACCGTACAGCACCTTTGATTTTACACTGGCATCCGGCAAGGATATTCCTATCGAAATTCGCGACTCTCGGGAGGTTACTCATTTTCAAAGATGTCAGACGGCACCGGATGGCGTGCCCGTCCTCAATCCTGCCTTTGATGTGACACCGCATGAGTACGTGTCCGCCATCATAACCGAAGCCGGTGTGTTATATCCCGATTATACGAAGTCCATTGCAAGACTTCACAAGGAGGTTCAAGAGAGATGAAATCATTAATTAAAGATATTGCGTTGGCCCCGGAAGGCCATAAAAAAATCGAATGGGTGTCTAACTTCATGCCTGCCCTGAACAGCTTGGTAGATGACTTTAAAGCCAGCAAAATTTTTGAAGGCAAAACAGTGGTAGTCAGCGTTCATTTGGAAGCAAAGACAGCCTACTTGTCTACGATATTAAAAAAAGCCGGTGCCGATGTAATCGTAACCGGTTCCAATCCGCTGTCCACACAGGATGATGTAGCAGCTGCTTTGGTTGATATGGGACTTACCGTCTATGCATGGCATAATTGCACGGATGAAGAATATACCATGTTCCTTAATAAGGCATTGGATCATAAACCGCATATCATTATTGACGATGGCGGCGATTTGGTTCATTTGCTGCATACGACGCGTCAGGATGCACGAGAACGCTTGATCGGCGGTTCCGAAGAAACCACAACCGGTGTACATCGCTTACACGCGTTGGCCAATGAAAAGAAGTTGGCATTCCCGATGATTGCCGTTAACGATTCGTATTGCAAATATCTCTTCGACAATCGTTACGGTACGGGTCAATCCGTATGGGACGGTATTATGCGTACCACCAATCTTACCGTAACAGGTAAAAATGTTGTCGTAGCCGGATATGGCTGGTGCGGTAAAGGGGTAGCTATGCGTGCCAAGGGACTTGGTGCTCACGTGTATATTACCGAAGTAGATCCGATTAAAGCTATTGAAGCTGTATTTGACGGATTCAAAGTATTACCTATGATTGAAGCAGCGCGCATCGGCGATATCTTTATTACCGTAACCGGTTGCAAGGATGTTATCCGCCGTCAACACTTTGATGTGATGAAGGATAAAGCTATCATGTGTAATGCAGGCCACTTCGATTGCGAAGTAAACACGAAAGAATTAGCCGAAGTAGCGAAGAGCCATAAAAATGTACGCAAAAATATTGAAGGCTATAGCATGGCCGATGGACGCACTTTGTACGTATTGGCAGAAGGGCGCCTTGTTAACTTGGCTGCCGGCGACGGTCATCCTGCAGAAATCATGGACCTTTCCTTCGCGATGCAGGCCTTGGCTGCGGAATACTTACTGAAACACGGTACGACTATGGAACATGATGTTCATGTGTTGCCTCATGAATTGGATACGCGCATGGCTGCGATTAAATTGGCATCTATGGGATATGAAGTCGATCATTTAACACAGGAACAAATCGATTACCTGACTAAAGTTAACTAATCAATCGCTTGACTAAGGTTAACTAATCAATTACCTGACTACGATTACCTAAACAATTGCCTGACTACGATTACCTAATCACTTTTCCGTAAGTAGGCAATCCTGCAATTGACACTGCGGAAATAGTAGTAATACTATGTTTTGGAGTATTTCAATTCGGTAATTATTTTTCAAAAGTTACTGTTAGGCAGATAACCAATAAACGAAGAAGATAAAGGATGTATCAATGATAGATTTAGTAATACAACATGTAGACGTACTCTCCGATGATACGGTTATACGCGATGCCTACATTTCGGTTAATGGCGGACACATTGCCGAAATTTCAACGGAAGCACCGAAGGAAGCCGCCAAAGAAACAATTGACGGCAAAGGCATGCTGGCTGCACCGGGCCTCGTAAATACGCATACACATATCGCCATGGGATTGTTGCGTAATTACGCCGATGATTTGGAATTAATGGACTGGTTGGAACATGCCATCTGGCCGGCCGAAGCCAAGCTGACCGACGATATCGTATACTGGGGAACACAGCTGGGCATTGCCGAAATGCTTCGCAGCGGTACTACGTGCTTTAGCGATATGTATTTCTTTATGGAACAAACCGCTAAGGCCGTACAAGAAACAGGCATTCGTGCCGTATTGTCCCGTGGTCTTGCCGGTGTAGCACCGACAGCAGATAAAGCCTTAGTAGAAAATAAGGAATTATTTACAACATGGAACGGCTATGACGATAATCGCATTAAGGTAATGCTGGGACCACACGCTCCCTATACATGTCCTGACGACTATATTCGCCGTGTCATTGCGTTAAGTGAAGAAATCGGTGCAGAAATTCATATGCATCTGTCCGAAACGAAGGGCGAAGTGGAAAATGTGATGAAGCAAACCGGCAAAACACCGATTGCACACATGAATGACTTAGGCCTGTTCGATCGCGGTTGTGTGGCTGCTCATTGCGTACATGTAACCGATGAAGATATGGACATTATGCGAGAAAAAAATGTTCGGGTGGCTCATAATCCGCAATCTAATCTTAAACTGGCCAGTGGTATTGCGCCGGTACCGGAAATGCTTGCCAAAGGCATTACAGTAGGTCTCGGTACGGATGGATCCGCCAGCAACAACAATGCGGACATGCTGGAAGAAGTACGTTTGGCTGCGACACTGCATAAAGCTCGACTCTATGATCCCAAAGCTATTCCGGCACAAACGGCTTGGAACATGGGAACCATTGAAGGCGCGCGCGTACTCGGTTATGATGACTTAGGGGTATTAAAATCCGGACAGCGGGCAGATATTGTATTATATAATACAACCGGCATGCATTGGATGCCACGTTACAACGATGTAGCGTCATTAGTATACGCAGCCAATTCGTCCGACGCCGATACCGTAGTTGTAGCCGGTAAGGTTCTTATGAAGCATCGTGAATTGCTTACGATTGACGAAGAACGGTTACGTGCGGAAATTGCTACAATTCATAATGTATTTGCAAACTAAAACATATTTGCTAGATCAAATGTATTTGCCGATCATTTGCTAATTAAACCAGTCAAGGTCAATAATGGCCTTGACCTTGACGCATTGGGGTCGTGCGGTACATGGGATAACTAGAATATGTGTTAGTTATGTATCAGTATAGAATTGGTAGCTGCCAAGATAGCAGTGGAGATTACTGCGATTAGCTGTAATGTATGCGTGATAACACATATAAAATTATATACCGTATAGACGGGTTCTCCCGAATATGCTATAATTACTTCCGATAACGATATATTATCGGAAGTAATTTTTTGTATAAAATCGGGCACTTAACCAAGTTCATATATACACAGACAAATCGGTGTCCATTTATTACATTATGCAATTCTTTATAAGAAGTTAATTGACGAGGTTCCCCCATGACTGATGCATCCAAACATTTTTATTTACGCGATCACAACAGCTTGGCCGCCAGTTCAAAGCTAACCGCCAAAGCTAAACAAAGTATTTTATTATCCAAAGCGGAAAATACCATTGATGCGTACGAATCCGATTGGAACGATTTTGTTGACTGGTGTAATTTCCATCACGTTACGGCCTTTCCGGCGATTCCCGAAACTATTGTCAACTATATCAACGATTTGGCCGATTACGCCAAAGCCAATACGATTTCCCGTCGCATCAGCGCTATTTCCGAAAATTTTAATGCCTCCGGTATAGCCGAAAACCCTTGTGCCTCCATCTTGGTTAAACAAGCACTTCGCGGGATTCGCCGCCTTAAAGGCACCTATCAACAAGGTAAGACACCCATTCTCCTGGAAGATCTGGAAGATATCTTTGAAGAAATGCCGAAGCTGGGCCTGTCCGAAATTCAACTGCTTCGTGATAAAGCGATTCTATTAATCGGCTTTATGGGTGCCTTTCGTCGCAGCGAACTGAGCAAGATTACCGTAGAAACCCTTCATTTCTCACCGCAAGGTGTTGAAATCTTTGTAAAGGCATCTAAAGCCGACCAGGAAGGTCAAGGCGCTGTTGTAGCTATCCCCTATGTGGAAAATTCCGAATTTTGCGCTGTAAGGGCCCTCAAGGCATGGCTTAGGTATTCCGGTATTAAAGAAGGCCCGATTTTCAGAGGTTTTACGAAGACAATGACCCTGCGCAAGACGGCAATCAGCGATAAAAGTATTGCGGAGATTGTAAAAAAATATGTCGCTGCTATCGGTCTTAACCCGGATATGTACGGTGCGCATAGCTTGCGTCACGGCTTTGCCACTACGGCTGCCGCCTTTGGCGTGGAAGAACGTAACATTATGCGTCAAACCCGTCATCACAGCGTGGCCATGGTTCGCCGCTATATCAACGAGGCCAATAAATTTGTGGACAATCCGATCAGCTCGATTTTTAATAAGCGGTAACATAAAACAAAAAACAGCGCGTCTCCGGTCACCATGGAAATCGCGCTGTTTTTTTATTTAAGGTTATGTGCTCTCGTCAGTTTTGAGCCATATACGTAGAGCCTTTGTCGGAATGATTAAGTAGCTTAGGCACTTGAAGAACCATACCCGGTTGTAAATCACCTTCATTCGCTAAATTATTTAATTGCTTTACCGTATATACATAATGACGAATGTCCATCGTATCATGCGTTACCCGTTGAGCAATACTCCAAAGCGTATCACCTCGCTGTACGGTAATCTGCTGCGTATTGGTCGTATCCAGTGTAGGCGTGCCGGGAATAAGAAAGTATCCCGCCAACATAAGTAAACACATCCCTAATACAACTGTCATATCTCTCTTTATTGCTAATAAATTACGTCTCATGAGAAATCACCCCATTATATTTCGAACATATTCAACGTATGTATGTTTGTTTACGTGCTTAGTATAGCACAAGAATAAATGTTCGGTCAATAGTTTCGTTCGAACAATTATTTGACATTGCTATGGGATGCGCTTTATAATGAATGATAAGATATATATAACATATGTATTGTGATTGATTAGTATACAGTAATAAATAGTTTTTTAGATTGTGAGGAATCCCCATGAGACGACCGGCTACGGATATTAATACAAAACAAAAGGTTATTTTAGACTTTATCAAGGAATGTCAGCTTACTCAATTCCGCTGCCCCAGCGTTCGTGAAATTTGTGATTATATCGGTGTCAGCTCCACCTCTACGGTGCAGAGCCATTTAGATACATTGGAACGATTCGGCTATATTAAACGCGATCGCAATAAGAATCGCTCTATTACTATTGTAGGCATGACGCCGTCTTCGACGCCGAAGCAACTGGAAATATCCAAGGATGATGAAGTGACATCGTCCGACCCCTATGAATTTCGCAGTGGCCAGCTTCGAAATGTACCGCTTATCGGTGTCGTTCAGGCCGGTACTCCGGTAACAGCTATTCAAAATCAAGAAGCCGTTCTTCCCTTGCCTGCTTCGTTAATTGGCAATTCGGAATGCTTCTTGCTGCGTGTACAAGGAGAATCCATGCGGAATGTGGGCATGTTCGAAGGGGATTTGCTCATTGTTCGCAATCAGTCTACTGCCAATAACGGAGATATCGTAGTAGCGCGTATTGATGACGAAGCAACGGTAAAACGGTTTTATCGTGAGAGAGATCACATCCGTCTACAGCCGGAGAACGAGGATTTTGAGCCGATTATTACCAAAGAATGTATTATCGAAGGAAAAGTTATCGGTCTTATCCGCGATCACATCTAACAATAAAACAATGATAGAATAAAATAAATGTTCGGTTAAGCACTAAGAGTCTTAACCGAACATTTATTTTTATAGAATAGTTTTCTATTCATGGCTTCTCCAAAAAAATAGTGGTGGACTATACGCCCACCACTTCATCGCTCGGTCAGTTTTTATTTTACCGATGTGTCAGAACCGTCACAAAAGGCCCTGCCCCATAGATACTTCTATAGGACAGGGCCTTTATAATTAGAAACATTACTGAACCGGCTACGCCTTTAATAGTTATCTTCTAATGGTTATGCCTTTAATGGCTATACCTTTAATGATTATACCTATTTAGTTGTTGGTGCGGCGGTTGTTTCCTTTGCTTGATTCTGCGCCATCAACTGATTCATCATTGCTTCTAATTTTTCAACTTGCTGTTGAAGTTGATTGTTCTTTTCCGTCAATGATTTAATTTCAGCCTGATTGGACGCGCGGAGTTTATCAAGCTCTGCTTTATTTGCTTTGCGAAGTGCATCGAGTTCCGCTTCGTTTGCTTTCTTCATCGCATCGAGCTTAGCCTGACTGGTGGCGTTGATGACATCAATCTTGGCTTGGCCGGATTCTTGAAGCTGAGCCAACTGTGCTTTATTCGCTGCTTCTAAGGACATCAAATGATTCTTGTTAGCTTCATCCAATGCTTTCAATGTATCTTCGTTAGCCTTGCGAAGCTCTTTATTTTCCGCGGTCAAGCGATCGATACGTTCGGACATCGTCTTACGTTCCGGCTTCGTCGGATTATCTCGACCTGAACCTACGGAGAAGCCAATACCGGCAGATAAGCCCCATTTACCGCGGCTGTCATAGGTAGTCGCAATCTTGTAGGTAATATCACGATCGTCATTCGTACCGGATACACCGATGGCAACAGCCGATTCACCACCGTAAGAACCAACACCGGCACCAATCATCAGATTATCATCATACATATTGGTTACTTGCGGAATACCGGCGGCAGCCATAGCCGCTGCTGTTCCGGCATTTGCCTGTTTGGATACTTCCGTAAAGCGACGGTTGATTTCCGGACGCGTCATGTAGTTATCATCTAAATACTGCTTAACCGTAACACCGGATACTGCCAATTTATCGGTGGACGTATTGGTAGCAATAGTACCTTGACCTTCCAATTCATTTTTCGTATTGAAGTTATTAATAATATCGCCAATCTGCTTATCTACATACTTCTTATTGGCAATATCATTATCATCTTTAGGAACATCTTTTACGATTACATCCACAGTGCCTACCGCCTTCGGTGTTGTATCAGAAGTGGGGGCTCCTGTTGTATTACCGCCTGTAGTGGTACCTGCATTTACATTTTCGCCAGTAGATGTGCCGGAACCGGTACTACCTGTTGTGCCGGTGTTGCCGGTAGCAGATGTATCATCAGATTTAGGATTTGCTGTTGTTACCGTTAAGTACTTATTGAATTCGATAGCATCTTCATTGTTAATGTGTACTAAGGTTTTATTTCCATTAGCATCTTTGATGTAGAAGCCATCATTCTTTGTAGCCACTTCATAGGTTGCCCCATTCTGTGTCAACGTCAAGTTACCGTTCTGGTTAGTTCCTAGCTTAATACTACCATTATCAGTAAAATGAACTTCTTTAAATACAGGTGTCGACTTCATTCCGATGCGAACAATATTGCCTTCTACTTGGGTCATGATATTTTCTGTACTGAAGTTCGTCTTGAAATCAGAATTATCATTATTATCAGAGCCCTTAATAGCGAATTGGCTACCTAATGTACGATGCATCGGAGTTTTGCTACTTACTTCACCCTTAGCAGGATCTGCATTTGTATTTTCGGTATTCGCATTCGCAGTAATATCAAGACCGGCTTGTGCCACAGCTTGCAAATCACCAACGGTAGCCACCGTGTTAAGCTGCGAACCTTTTACATTGAGGAGACCATCTTTTTCTACACCGAAGCTATCAGTACCACCGTCCATAGCCGTCTTAGCATCCTTTGCACTAATCGCCACGGACGGAACCATAACAGGCATGTCTGTATCATCACGAACAATTTGCCCCTTGTCATCAAGCTTCGGCGAAGTTCCGTTAAGACCGATAGTGCTCTTGATATTACCGATTTCGGTCGGAGTATTGGTATCGCCGGACATGTTTACTGCGGACAGCTTGATATCGGATACCTGCGTTTCCGACACGCCTGCCTTTTTAGCTAACTGTTCGGCAGTCAGTCCGTTGCTCTTAGCGTCTTCCTTAACTTTGTTATCTTCATCGAAATCAGAAATGTTAAACCACATTCCGGTCAACGGATCCTGACGAAGCTTGCTTTCCAAGATATACTTATTCAACGGTGCCGCACTGTAGAATCTGTACCGGCTTTGACTAAACGATTACCTTTTGCATCGGTGTACACCACGTTACCGGATAACCCTTCACGCTGCGCCTGTACCTGTTTGGTCAAGGAGTAATCATTCAAGTTATCTCCGTTGGAAAGGTTACCGCCAACATCCGAACCGGCAATATGGCTCGGTCCTACTTCACCTTCGAGAATACCAAGATCTTCCAACGCACCGCGGGTAATAGCCGTATCGCGACGAGCCGGATCATCCTTGATGCCGGAGAGAACTACATTCGTATCTCCGTCTTGGGGATGTGTTGAAGTAAAGTTGACTTCGTTGCCATTCGCAGTACTGATGGTTACCTGCTTATCCGGCTGACCATTTTCTCCCGGCTGACCGAGGATGACCGAGTCGAATTCCGGATTCTTCTTGATGTTAATCGAAATTGTTTTTGTCTTCGGATCAACCTTAGTGGAAATATTTTTATCGGAGAAATCATTTGCATTGTACTCGGTGCCACCTTGGATAGCAATCGTACCACCTAAGGTAGTATGGGCTGTATCAAGAGTCTTAACATCCTGATTTTTTTCATCATCATGCGTAGTTGTATAACTATTGCCTGTGAAATCAAGACCAGCTTGTGCGGCTGCCTGTAAATCACCAACAGTAACTACCTTGTTCAGGTCGGCCCCTTTTGCGTTGAGGAGCCCACCGGTTACTGTTCCGTCAGTATCTTTTGCCCCGTTCATAGCTGTCTTAGCATCTTTAGGCGTAATTGCGTTGACAATACCTTTCGCCGGAGTTTTGCCATCGGCTTCCGTTCCAATACCGTTATAACCGTAATTGCTCTTTACATTACCGATAGTGGTCGGTGCTTTCGGTTCGCCCGTCTTAGGATCGACGGTAGAAATCTGAACATCATTAGCATTTACCGCCTTAGGCATGGTTGTAACCTTGGCAGCATCCTGTACTTTCTTCAGTTCATCGCCTTCAAGCACCTTACCGTCGGCATTAACAATCCGGCCACCCACAATCTTGGCACCGGCCTTTTCTAATGCTTCGGTGTTGTAATAGCTATCGCCGGCTTTTTCCATTCCCGCTAAATCAGATTTCTTATAGTAAGTGCCGCCATCATTTACAAGACGGTTGCCATCTTTATCGGTGTACACCATCGGACCGGCCTCACCGTCGCGGATAGCTTGAATCTGCGAACCCATGTCTTTGCCGTCAAGTCCGTCTTGACCGGCCGGGGTATTTGCCGGAGATTTAGCATCCGAACCGGCGTTTGCATTCACTGCACCTACCTTGTCGATAAGATCTTTCAACTGGGAGTAGTTGACAGCATCATTACCGCTTACACCATCGGCTACACCGGAAATACGAATATCGCCGTTATTGCCTGCTGTTCCATTCTTACCATCTTTACCGGCAAGATTGATTGTCATGCCTTCGGTAGCATCCTTACCATTTACCGGCACGGCAGTAATATCTACTTTCCCGCTGCCACCGTCTGTACCGTTTTCAACCGTAATACCTTCGAAAGCCGGTTTGCGAAGCATCGCAATCTGAATGGTGTTATCATCAGCTACCGTAGTCACCAGATTATCCGAGTCATAGTCAGCACTGTATTGTCTATCTAACTTGCCCTTGATAGATAATTTGGAGCCTAAGGCACGATGAATCGTCTGTTCCTTGTTATCTTTATCATTATTGGTACTAAAATCAAGACCGGCTTGTGCGGCTGCCTGTAAATCACCAACAGTAGCTACCTTGTTCAGGTCGGCACCTTTGGCAGTTAATAAACCTTCGCTAATAACCTTGCCATCTTTATCAACGGAGCCCATTGCTTTTTGTGCATCGCCTTTAGTAATAAACGTATTGGCACCTTTCGCCGGAACTTTTTCGCCTTTGTCATTGAGTTCCGTACCGATACCGTTATAACCGTAATTGCTCTTTACGCTACTAATCGTCTGCGGTGCTTTCGGCTCGCCTGTTGCCGGATCTACGGTAGAAATTTCAATCGTAGACGGATCAACCGGTTTCACTTGATAGTTAGACAAGATGTCAGGATTGGTAATTTCATTACCGTCTTTATCGATTACCTTACCTTCAACGGAAATCGTTACCCCATCCTTGGCCATAGCGTCCTTGCTGTAGAATGTAGTACCTATTTTTTCAGCTTTATCCGGAGCAATCGACCCCTTTTCATAGAAGTTCCTACCATCACGATCAAGCGTTTTACCTTCATGGGTATACACCATGGTGCCATTATCTACGCCTTCACGATTGTGTAACTCTTCTACAGCTTTATCCAAAGCGCCCTTCGTTACTGCCGAGTTCAGAGATTCGCCATCTTTAATGTTGTCGATGATTACGCGCGTATCTGCATCTGGTGTTGTATCTCCGTTGGATACCTTCAAACTAGTATTGCCTGCTCCATCTTTAACAGGAGCGAAGACAACCTTGCTAGAAATGTTGTTTAAAGTAATACCGGTAAACTCCGGCGATTTCTTCATACCGATACGAACTTTATCACCGTCAATAGTTGTTACCATGTTATAGAAACTATAATTGGTATCGCTATACGTAACACCATCTTTACCTTCGATAGCCAATGTAGAACCTAAGGTTTTATGAATAGTACCTGCTGTAGTTGTAACTGTATCATTGGTTGTGAAATCAAGACCGGCTTGTGCAACTGCCTGTAAATCACCAACAGTAGCTACTGTGTTAAGAGATGTATTGCTATCGCCCTTAACTAACTTATCTACATTGGTTTTAGCTTGATCTTCTCCAATCACAGGAGTCTTACCATTAGTACCTACATTTCCATCAAGACCAATAGTACTCTTCACATTGCCGATAGTTGTCGGTTCTTTCGGTTCACCCGTCGTAAGATTGACCGCACTAATCTGTACGTTGGAAGTTACAGGAGTAAGCTTAGCCTTAGACAACTCATCTTCAGAAATAGCAGAACCATCCTTAGATACAACTGTCGTACCATCATCGCTCAACTTAGCCCCTTCCGGTAAGCTCGTTGCATCATAATGTGTGCCATCATTTGTTACCAAGTCACTTGCTTTTACATCAGATGCTTTATAAAGAGTGTCCCCGGATTTAACCAAGCGATTGCCTTCACCATCGGTATACACCATCGGACCGTTTTCACCGTTCTGCAACTCCTTAACCTGATTATCCAAGTTTTGTAACTGCGAGTAGTTAACGGCATCGTTAGCATCAGTACCGGCGGCTATATTAGTAATCTTGACTTGATTATCTTTTCCATCAGTACCATTGGTTAAGTTCAAGGTAGTTCTATTATTAGTATCTTTACCCGGTGTTAGTATAACAGTGTTAGCATTGGAATCTGTACCATCCTTCAAGGTTACGCCGGTAAATTCCGGAGCTTTTTTCATACCGATGCGAACTTTATCACCATCAATAGTTGTTACCATGTTATCGAAGCCATACTCAGTATCTTTATACGTAGCACCAGATTTACCTTCGATAGCCAATGCAGAACCTAAGGCTTTATGAATAGTACCTGCTGTATCTGTAACTTTATCATTCGTTGTGAAATCAAGACCGGCTTGTGCGGCTGCTTGTAAATCACCGACAGTCACTACTTTGTTAAGGTCAGCACCTTTCGCATTGAGCAAGCCAGATTTTCCATCTTCGCCATCCATAGCTGTTTTTGCATGAGCAGCATCAATTGCTTTAGTAACGCCCTCAGCATTTTCACCAATACCATCGTAACCGTAGTTGCTCTTCACATTACCGATAGTGGTCGGTGCTTTAGGTTCGCCTGTCTTAGGATCAACCGTAGAAATCTGTACATCCTTAGCATCTACAGCCTTAGGCATGGTTGTAACCTTAGCAGCATCCTGTACTTTCTTCAGTTCATCGCCTTCAAGCACCTTACCGTCGGCGTTAACAATCTGGCCATCCACAATCTTGGCACCGGTCTTTTCTAACGCTTCGATATTGTAATAGCTATCACCGGCTTTTTCCATTCCGACTAGATCAGATTTCTTGTAGTAAGTGTTGCCATCTTTCACAACACGGTTACCTTCTCCATCGGTATACACCATCGGTCCGGCTTCACCATCACGGATAGCCTGGATTTGCGAACCCATATCTTTGCCGTCAAGTCCATCATTGCCGGATGGATTTGTAGATGGAGATTTACCATCTGTACCGGCATTGGTGTTTTCAGCACCTACTTTATCAATGAGGTCTTTCAACTGGGAATAGTTTACTGCGTCCGTGTCATTAGAACCGGCGGCTACATTGGTAACCTTAATTGCACTATTATCGCCATCAGTACCATTGGTCAATGTTAAGGTATTAGCTTCTTCCCCCGGTTTCAATTCAACCGTATTTGTTCCATTGCTTACCTTAACACCGTCAAAGGTTGGTGTCTTCTTCATACCGATACGAAGAGTACCATTATCATTTTTAGTCGCTAAGTTTTTAGATTCAAAACTACCGTCATCAAAATTAGCATTTTCTTCACCTTTAATTAATAAGGTGGAACCTAATGCCTTATGAATAGCATCACCGGTATTTCCTTTGAAATCAAGTCCGGCTTGTGCAACAGCCTGTAAATCACCAACAGTAGCTACTGTGTTAAGAGACGTTTTGCTATCGCCCTTAACTAAATTAGACACATTGGTTTTAGCTTGGTCTTCTCCAATCACAGGAGTCTTACCATCAGTACCTACATTTCCATCAAGACCAATAGTACTCTTCACATTACCGATAGTGGTCGGTGCTTTCGGTTCGCCTGTCTTAGGATCGACTGCGCTAATCTGTACATCTTTACTTTCTACAGACTTCGGTTCTACCTTAGCTTCATTTACTTTATCCAAGATAGTTTGGTCGGTAATTTCTTTACCGTCTTTATCTACTACCTTACCGTCTACAATCTTGGCTCCAGCTTTGGCTAATTCATCTATATTGTAGTACGTACCGTCAGCTGCTTTTTCAGTACCGGCTAAGCTATCCTTCGTGTAGAACTTATCGCCGTCTTTTACAACGCGGTTGCCTTCACCATCGGTATAGACCATAGATCCGGCTTCGCCTTCACGAATTGCGGCAATCTGAGTACCCAGGTCTTTACCATCAAGACCGTCTTTACCGGCAGCACCCGGAGTTTTATCCGTTTTGCTGGATACGGCATTTTCAGCACCCACTTTTTCTTTTAAGTTATTCAACTGCGATACATTAACAGCATCGTTAGCATCAGTACCGGCTGCTACATTGGTAATCTTAACACTGGTGTTTACATTTCCAGTATTGTCCGAATCTTTCCCATTGTTCAACGTTAATGTGGTTGTACCATCTTCAGTATCCTTACCCGGTGTTAATGTAACGGTGTTAGTATCCGGTTCTGTACCATTCTTCAAGGTTATGCTGGTAAATTCCGGAGCTTTCTTCATACCGATACGAACTATATCCCTGTCAACGGTTGTCACCATATTGTCGAAGCTATAATCACTATCGCTATATGTAGCACCTGATTTACCTTCAATATTCAAGGTTTCACCTAATGCTTTATGAACCGTCCGCACTTTACCCGCTTCGTTACCTTCCTCTTTAAGATTGTTTGTTTGGAAAGTAAGTCCTGCATTAGCTACTGTTTGTAAATCACGAATCGTTGCTGCATTGTTCAATACGGAACCTTCAGCCTTTAACAAACCGGTATTGGCAATGGTACCGGCCTCAGCATTTGAATCACCGGTCATAGCCGTAGATGCTATGTCGCCTGCTGTCTTGTTAGGATCTTTTATAGCTTCAGGATTTGTTGCCACTAACGTACTTTGAACATTACCAATCGTGGTCGGTGCTTTCGGTTCGCCTGTCTTAGGATCGACTGCACTAATCTGTACGTCTTTTACCTGTTCTACCTTAGCTGCATTTACTTTATCCAAGATAGCTGGGTCAGTAATTTCATTACCGTCTGTGCCTACGACTTTACCGTTTTCAATCTTAGCTCCGGCTTCGGCTAACTTATTTGTATTGTAATATGCACCGTCAGCTGCTTTTTCAGCACCGGCTAAGCTATCCTTCGTGTAGAGGTTATCCCCGTCTTTTACAACACGGTTACCTTCTCCATCGGTGTAAATCATCGGTCCCGCTTCGCCTTCACGAATTGCAGCAATCTGAGTACCGAGGTCTTTACCATCAAGACCGTCCTTACCGGCAGCGCCCGGAGTTGCATCCGTTTTGCTGGATACGGCATTTTCAGCACCTACTTTATTTTTTAAGTTATCCAACTGCGATACGTTAACAGCATCACTACCATTTTCACCATCAGCTAAACCGGTTAGCTTTGTACCTTCCGTAAGAGTAATCGTCTGACCTTTATCTCCCCCGAAAGTCATTGTCGTTGTTTGACCATCTTTGCCCTTAGGGCCTGTAATACTTGTAATATCAGTCAGGGTAGAACTCAAGCCATAGGTAACTACACCATCTGTATCGGTGGTCGCAGTAAGGTTGTTATTTGCAGTTTTGAAATTCAAACCTGTAGCCAGCGAAGTTTTCCCCGGTAACGTTGTTCCTTCCTTTCTATCTCCCGATGCTTGATAGGATAACTGCGTATTCGATTCCAATGTTTTCTGATTAATAGATAATGTATATGTATCAGCTGCAGTGCCTTCGCCCGGAGTATTTGTTACCGTTAAAATTCCGTTTTCGGCAGGATTTACTGCTACTTTTGTCTTAGCCTTAGTTACTGCATCATACACCTGACCAGACGTAGCTACCTGCGTATTACCGGAAGCAATACTTGTTGCCTTGTTCAAAGTAATAGTTACATTATCACCATTGGCAGCGGTAGTAATATCTGAGCCGGTAGAACCCTGTGCTGCCTCGGCTCCGACAATATTGAAAGATACATCATTGGCCAATGTTTTTTCTGTAGTAGAAGAATTGCTATTACCCTTCAAACTAATTTTACGATTACTAAATTGACCGTACGTTACAGCATCACTATCAGCACTACCATTAGCCAAACCGGTAATCTTGGCACCACCAACATTTACCTCTTTGGATGTTGGGCTCAATGTAATCGTAGTACCTGTCGTTGTATCTCCGGATGTAGCAGTATTACTAATAGAACTAATGCCTGTAAGGGCTTTGTTCAAAGTGTACTTCACAACGCCGTTTGCTTCTACGGAAGCTGTCAGGTTATCGGTGCTTATAAAATTCAAACCGTCAGACAACATAACTGTAGGCGTAGTTGTGCTGCTAGTTCCATTTGCCTTATAAGTAAGTGGAATCTGCTCAGCTGCTTTTGTTCCATTAAAGGTTACGTTGTAGTTGAAGTGGCCATCAGCTGCTGTCGTCTTAGTTACTGTAACAGGACTATCTGCATGTTCGGTCAGTGTCGTAGTTGCGGCATTCTTTGCATTAGTAATCGCTGTGTTGACCGTATCCCCGGTAACAAGCTTAGTATCACCTTCTGCAACCTTACCGGTTTTATCTATAGCAATACGTACACCGGTTGCCGTAGTCGTTGTTGTAACATCTGTACCATCGCCATTAATAGCAAAGGAAATATCTCCGGTTGTTAAGGATTTTGCATTCGATGTACCAGCCGGAGTTGTATTACCGGTTACCCCAATCGTATGGGCCATCTGATCATTTAACGTACCGATACTGGAAGTATTGGTTGTAACCCTACCATCCAAGGCATTAATTGTATTTTTAACTGTTGTAATAGCGGTATTAACGGCGCCGGAGGTTACTGCCTTATCAGCATCGTCACCTGTACCGGTTACTGTCGTTGCCTTATTCAAGGTAAAGGTAACATCCGTTCCCGAAGCCGTAGTAGTAATGTCCTTACCATTATCGGCACCCTTTAAGCTGAAGTTCATACCGTTTTCGGTACCTACTTTAACAGCATCCGTTGCTGCATTGGAAGTCGTTGTTGCAGTTTCTCCTTCACCACTAGCAGTCGTTGTACCATTAGCAGTAAATTTAATTGTCTGCGCTGCCAACGATTTCAGCTGCGATACGTTTACTGCATCGGTATCGAGAGCACCGGCAGCCACGTTGATAATACGGCGTGTACTAGGATTGTAGGTAATACCGTCAGCCGTCTTTGTTTCAGCACTTGTACCGACGGATACAACACCGGCATTCGGAGTAGCGGTAATACCATCTTTGGCTTCATTAGTGTAGTAAACGCCTTTTGTTGTTGTCGTAGCATCAGCTTCGGTAACGATAGACTTATCACCCAAGGCTACGCTGGCACCGTTCAAATTATCCGTTTCGGCCATGTTGCGCGCCTCGTAACCGATAGCTACACCACCCTTTTGTCCCTTAATTGCAGTAGCACCGGTATTGTCAGTTGTCTTTTCACCGACACGCGCATTATAGCCGATGGCGATACTACCTTCGGTAAGAGCTTGGGAGTTATCGTAGTTGATTTCGGTAAGCTTGGCAGTAAGTGCATCACTCGTCATCCCTGTTATATAATTACCATCTTGCGTTAATACACTAATATCAGCATCACGGGCTTTTACTAAATCCTGTAATGCATACTCAGGCAAATCAAATTTTGCATGTAAGCCATCGGCATCTAAATTTACCTGTAACAAGTGATCGGTGGTATTTTCTGTCAACGTGCCGTAGAAATTACTTAACTTCGAATCAGCATTTAATTGATCTAGGGAAATACCATATGTATTAACTAAATCATTACGCAACTGTGTTAATTCTTTACGATAGCTAGTATTTGCTTTGTCTGTTAAGGTAGATCCACCATATTCTGCTTTGATCAAATACCCTTTGTATTCGCTTAATGTTCTGATAAAGCGATCATAGGTAACTTGCGCCCCGTATTTAGTCGCATAGTCAGTCGTTGGAGTAGAATTAATCTGCTGGAAGTTAGTAGCCACGAAGTGAACACCGTTATTTAAATCGATTGGATTCATTTCGCGCTGTATGGAATCCCATAACTGCATGAGCTGGCTCACGTTAACGGCATCCGTATCATAAGCACCGGCTGCTACATTAACAAGACGGCGTTCCATTCCTTTTTTGCCGATAGAGATAATGCCTGTATTTACATCGGTAGAAGCCGCTACGGCCCCCGGCGTACGCCAAGCAACCATCGCCATCTGTTCAGGTGTGTAATCCGTTTCGGAATTTACCCCTAAGGCAACTGAATTTTCCAACCATGCTTCCGCACCATTACCGATGGCCATAGCATTATTACCGTTTTCACGGGCCAATGTCTTCCCTTCTTCACTGGTACGTGTCGTTGCCGTAGAATCTGTCGTTGACTCAGCATTATATACACGCGCATTAACACCAATTGCCATAGCGCCGTCAATCTTTTTATTTTCATCAGTTTTAACCTGCTTAAAAGATTCTACGGAATCACCGGTCACGCCGCCTACTTCCGTATTAATTTCTCGAAGCAAGTGGCCATCATCCATTAAGTAGCGTCCGATGCTGGAGCCGGTGCCAATTACGATTGAATTCGTTACCCCGGCATCAATAACAGAGTTAGTACCGAAAATAATGGAGTTTTCCGAATCATGAGCAACACCTGAGGAGAAGCCGATAACTGAGGAGTTTTTCCCTTCGTTGATAGCGGCAATACCTACGGACAACGCATTTTCAGCATTGGCAGATGATGCGGTGCCTACTGCCATCGAGTTGATACCGGTAGCGCGAGAGGCCAAGCCTAATGCCACCGAGTTACGCCCTGTCGTCATGGAGTACGAACCAAGAGCCATACCGTTGGTGGCATCATCTGTTATAATAGCCCCCTTACCCATAGCAATGGCATTGCCGGCAGTGGCAATCGCATTGTTACCGATTACAATAGAGTTCTCTGCATTTTTATTAGGATCATCTTCTCCCTTAGCAGCAACGACTACACCACTTACACCGTGGAAGGTCGTTGTTTCCGCCTTCGCCGTCGTTAACCCCGGATTGGTATCCGCCGTCAGCAAATCATCTAAGTTATCCAGATAGCTTTTATCGCCATTAAGTCCATCAGCAGTAATTAAATCATCATTTGCAGTAATCTCCTTTAAATCCTTGCCGGTTAAAATTGATTTTGCATAGCGAGAGGGATCGCTGTTATATAATCCATTAGCATCAAAAACGGCATGACCATCCTTTGTACCAAAGTTTATTTTTACATTCGCGTAGGCATTACTACCTACTGCTAATGAATTTTTACCACCGGCGTATGTTCTGTAACCGTAGGCATTACCACCTTCACTCAATACCTGCGAACTCGAACCTGATGCAATGGCGTTATTCGCAAATACGTAGGAGTTATTCCCCATTGCCATGGAGGCAGCCCCTTCGGCACGAGTAAGGGTACCTAAGGCAGTGGAACCCTTCCCGATAGCGAATGTTAATGCACCGATGGCTGTTGCATTATCCGCATAGGCCATGGAACGAGAACCAATAGCCATGGATCCTTGTCCCACTGCCATAGTCGGAGAATATCGTATACGCCCCATACTATCGTTAGCTCGAATGAGATTACCATTCTTATCTAATATATACCCATTAACAGAGCTATTTACATCATATGGATTAGACTTTTGCAGTAACATCTGCTTATACAAGCTATTATAGTAATGCTCTGCATCATAGGTTGATACGTTATATCGAGAGTCATAATAAGCGGCATTGTCGTCATTACCGATGGCAATCGAAGAACGACCCAAAGCATAGGCATTATTACCAAAAGCCGCTGCTTGTCCGGAAGCCCAAGTAGAGTTACCTACGGCGGTACCTTCGCCTTTACCACCGATAATACCGTCATCATCATTAGTAACAGATTGCATAGTAGGAAAAACGGTCTCATCAGCAATGCCTTTTATCCAATATTTTGCATCTGTTCCCAGTAGCGCATCAGATACTCTTGCGCCGGCACCGATGACTACGGAATAGTTCATATCACCACCATTAACTTTTGTAATAGATGGTCGCGAGCCATCCGAAGCAGTTCCACCTATCAAAATAGAACTGGTAGATGTTTTACTCCCACCTTCTAATTTTATGTTATTACCGATAACGATACTTTCGTTACTAGTATTAGCAAACTGTACATTATTACCAATCGCAATCGAAGAAGTACCATTATTCTTTGTGTTATACCCCATACTAATGGAGTAATCCGAATTTGCTGTTGTAGCTGATCCAATTGCCAAAGCTCCTGTTTTACCATTTGCATTTGCCTCTCTTCCGAATGCAATAGAATCTGTAGCATTAGTTACTTTAGCTTTATGACCGATAGCAATTGAGTTTGTAGAGCCAGTTGCATTAGCTCCCTGTT
Source organism: Veillonella magna (assembly GCF_959600285.1). Lineage (NCBI taxonomy): Bacteria > Bacillati > Bacillota > Negativicutes > Veillonellales > Veillonellaceae > Veillonella > Veillonella magna. The sequence goes on from NZ_CAUGKU010000002.1 coordinate 196,122, forward strand.
GGTGTGTTGGATCACTACCAATAGCAATCGAGTAATTTGAAGTATTTGCTGTTGCCTGCCTACCTATAGCGATACTATTACCGTAAGCAGAGGTATTACTCGTATCTTCTGCCTGTGCGTTGGAACCAAGAGCTATAGAATAGGACATATTTCTTGTTCTCGCATTATAACCGATTGCAACTGACTCTTGCCCATCACTTTTGGTACCCGTATTATAAGCTCGAGCATTCGAACCAATGGCTACCGCATATGGTGCATTACTTGTATAGGCATTTAAGCCGATGGCAACCGATTCCTTTGCATTGTCGGTAACAGCTGCCCACAGTTTACCATCGCCTCCCGCTACACGATCACCAAAAACAATGGCACCGGAAGAGTTAGATATGGTGACATTATTCCCCATCGCCAGCGCGCCTTTTGATTTTTGGATAGCATTATTCGCCCCTAAGGCAACGGCAGAATCAGAATCGGTAATCTGTGTGTTCGCTCCCAGCGCAACCGCATTGGGAGAACTTCCGTCCGCCAACGCAGCAAAACCAATAGCAATACTCTGCTTGCCTATCGCTTGATTATTATCATAGTTGCTGCTCCCCAACATAGTGGTTGTTGCAGTATCTATCGCCGTCTGATCCGTATCACTTGACTGTGCCGATGTTACTGCGCCGGTTGCCGTATTCGCATCTGCGTAGGCTGTTTTCATCGCATTGGCATCAACAGTTAAAATTAACTTACCATTATCATATGTACGAGTAATCCCTTTAATGTTATTTACTTTAAGGTTATTAATCTGCGTCTGATTATAGCCTAAGTTCAGCAAGTCCGTTTCATACTTCTGCAAATCCGTAGCGTAAGTAGCCAGCGTAGCCGCATCGGTAGTTGTCCCATTGTACACATTCTGCGCAATCGCTGTTTCGTACTGCACTATTTTATTTACATAGGCCGTATACACATTGGTGGCAAAGGTTTTATAATCCTTGTTAAACGCCACACCACTATAGGTTGTAGTCGGCTGAAAGTTAACCGACACAAAATGTTCGCTTGTCGGATTCGTGTTAGCATCTGTATCCGCTGCACTCACATTAAAGGTAATACCGGTAAGTCCGGTTAATGCTAACACTGCCACGACCGCTCGGACTGTCATTGTATTCCAGCGTTTACTAACAAAGGCAGCATTAAAAAAACGCCCTATTGCAGACGTCTCAGCTTTCGTTTGGTTGTTCTTCGTATGATTCTTCGCCAGCTCCGACGTAACCACATAACAATTTTTCGTTTTACTCCAAACAACTTTAAATATCTTATTCATAGGATGACCCCTTTTTCAAACATGCGCACTTCGCGCTCACAATACCGGTGATCAAACAAAAACTTTTCCGTAAAGGAACCTCTTCTCTCATACATCTTGCTAATCTCCACACACATTTGTCAAATTACATCACTCTATTGTCGTTTTCTTGTATACACGACCCATTAATTTCAAAATTTCAATCCCAAAGCCTAAAAATTTTCCCTATTTCTTACCGTGATTATACTCCTTTTGCATAGAGATAACAAGAATTTTCCACGCGTTTACAAACGACTGTTTATAACTGTTTATATATGTTTGTAATGGTTGTCATAGCTTAAACGATAATAATAATTCAAAAATAAACGTTACTAATTGGAAAAGGATGTCCCAGTGTAGTACACATAGAATAATAAAGTGATATCCCTATATCTCAAAAGTTCGGTCTTACAAACGAATAGCGAACTGAAAGCATCCTGCGATGGCTCTTTGAAGCCCGGTCTTGCGAAGGAATCCATGATACAAAAAGACCCCTATGATAGTGCTTTGAAGCCCGGTCTTGCGAAGGGCATTCTACATCACTATCATAGGGGTCTTTCTCTCTCGGAAGGAGTAAAAGAGGGCAACTCATGTCGTAGGCACGTCATTCGTGGGACTTGGTTGCCGAGACATGAGTTGTCCTCTTGGTTGTATAGTTTATATCTTATAGTAAATCATGTTCTTTAGCGAGAGCACGGATTTCTTGTTCAGTTAATGAAATATATTTACTTATCAATTCGACAGGCACATTATTTTCTAACATAGATAGAGCAGTTTGACATAATCCCTCTTTTCTGCCAGCAGCTTGGCCTTGCTTTAGCCCTTGCCGCAGCCCTTGACTCAGTCCCTCTTTGCGTCCAGCGGCTAATCCTTCTTTACGTCCAATGGCGATTCCTTCACGAATGCCATCATTATGTCGCACCAGTAATTCCATTTCGTAGGTCATATAGGCCACCTCCTGTGTTTCACTGAATTTTATATTGGTTAATTCTTCATCAATCGCTTTTACAAAGTCACCATGTACAGTATGGGTATGTATATATTGTAAAAGATAAAACAGATTTTTTACAAGCGATGTCCATATATCTCAGAGGTCAGGTCTTGCGAATGACACTCTTGCGATATATGGGCATCGCTTCTTTCCCCTGGAGGGAGAGAAAAGAGAGTAGACTATCAGTATAAGAAATGCTCTTCGATAGACCGAGCTTAACCGATTATATACCACAGCCGTTACTATCGCCGGTCCATCGATGCAATGACTACTTTCTTCACCGCCGACTCACACCAACTCAACCGAAGGTGGTGTGAAACAACGTTTCGTCTATGCAATAAACCGCCAAGACGGAGAAAATATACTTACTTACTCTCTATCTTGGCGGTATAAGGTATTTCTTTACCTTACAACAGATTATGCTTTTTGGCGAGGTCAAGAATTTCTTGTTTAGTCAAGGAAGTGCATTCACTGATCAATTGAATGGCTAGTCCTTTCTTTAACATAGATACGGCTATTTCTCTTGAATTTTCTTTACGTCCAGCAGCTAATCCTTCCTTACGGCCAGCAGACAATCCCTCTTCGCGTCCGATGGCGATTCCTTCACGAATGCCATCATTATGTCGCACCAGTAATTCCATTTCGTAGGTCATATAGGCCACCTCCTGTGTTTCACTGAATTTTATATTAGTTAATTCTTCATCAATCTCTTTTACAAAGTCACCATGTACAGTATGGGTATGTATATATTGTAAAAGATAAAAGAGGTCTTTATCAACCTCGGGATATTGATCCGGTGTAGCATCGGCAGTCCCTACCGTACTATTTAGAAAAATTTTGGTTGATTTGTCTTGAATAATATCTCGTGATTTCTTCGTCCAGCATGTTTTGCATTCATATAAAGGCTCACCATGATCAAGAAAATCAAAGGTACATATGAAAATGATATACGTCGTGCGAAGATTTCGGTAGTCGCTGCCCTTGCTGAACGTATCGGCATCAATCATGCTTTAGTAGTAACGTGTCCGTCCACCTAACGCTTCCGGTCCCTCATTAGTACATTGCATTTCTATATCATAAATGTTGCCATCCATATCGGTTACATATACGTCTAGTCTAACCCCTTTGCTGTCACGACGCATGTCGATGACTTTCTCCGACTCGGGAAAGCTGATGTCCGCGATAGTCATGCCAAGAATTTTTTCTATCAGTCGTTTGCAAATCCGTTTGTTGCGCATTACTTTTTCAAAAAGAAAATTATCTGTAATGGTTAGGTTCCTCCATTTTTCGCGCAAGGCTAGTTGCGTTTCGTAATCGATTACATCTTCATGGACTAATAATGATCCAGCAGGGCATGCGTAAGAAAAATGGGTATTGGTGTTGGTGGCTTCACCTGCGGATATATTTGATGTTGTGTCTATCGTATCAGATATAATGCTATCTGCTTTAAAAGAAAATTGTTTGGTAATCATAAAATCCCTCCTTGCCGTAATAATACGAGGAAGGAGTACGGCTTTCCTGTCCAACTTCTCAGCTGTTCATTATTCTACGCTCAGTGTTAATATATGTCCTCAGTAGTATTACGCACTCCCGGTACTACCACGTGCTTCCAGTGCTACTACGTGCTTTTTGTATTGATTAGTACAAACAATGCCCCTATACCACACCCAAATCCTTTAGAATTTCGAGTACAGTGAAGCCAAGTAGGGCTTACACTCCTCCTTCTGTAGAGGCTATGGCTCATGCCCTCTTGTCTCCCTCTGCATGAATCGATTATACTCCGCAGCAGTTACTATCCCCTGTCCAACAATACAGCAGATCCTTTCTTCACAGCCGGCACGCACCATCGCAACCGAAGGCGGTGGGAAACAACGCTTCGGTTCTGTCTTCATTTTGCCTTTCGCAACTTCACCTTTCTTTACTGTGGTTTCTTTAGATATGTCTTGTCTAGTCTTGTCTTGTCTATGTATGCGCCCATCTCGTGATTCACTTTGCCGCCCATCTCGTGATTCACTTCGCCGCTCATCTTGTGACTCACATTTCTGCCCATCTTGTTGCTCACCTTGCGGCTTAGCTTTTGGTATATCACATGACTCATTATGTGACGTATCCGGCAACGGATTTTGTAATTCCTCTTCTAACTTTTCTTCCAACGGTTCTTGCGATGTACTTTGTATTCCTCCATCTGTCAGCGGAATGATTTCGTATATCGCAGACTTCTTGTCATCGCACAGCATGTAACGGATGCGACCGGCTTTTTGTAAAACGACATGTGCTTCTGTTAACTTAGCTCTTGATAAACCGGTAGCAGAGGCCAATGTGTCCATTGAAAGCGAAAATGTTTTCTGCCAAAAACCTATATTGTTAAAATGCATGAGCACATACCATAAGATTCTTGCCGACATCGACATCTCCGGATGTAGCATACTCCACACGTGAAATGCATTAACCTCTTTTAGATAATTCATTGTATATCGCCTCCATAATCAGGGAAATTATATACCCCTCTACTATATACAATCCCTCGAGAGGCGATTTTGTAAACCAAAATTCAAAAATTTTTAAAAAATTTCCTAAATTGCAATATGCAATAAGATAATCCATAGTGTCGCGACGCTAAAATTCTCAGTACGGTAGCTCTCTGTGCAGTAAAGATATCCTTTCTAACATACGATAAAAATAAACCGCCAAGGCGGAGAGGATATAGATAACCTCTGCCTTGGCGGCTTAAATGGCGTATTCGATTTTGTATTGTTATTAGGAGATCTAGTAGTTATAAAGCATCTTTGTTAAATATATCTGCAGCAATTTTCGTTGCATCATCAAACTTAGTCATATTTAGCGAAGTATCAACTAATTTATACGATTGCTTCAACACTTCTAAGGCTCCTTTATCAACGTACATTCCAACTATAGTGATTATCACAAAAATAAAAATTTTACTGAATATAATATAAAACCGAGTATTTCCTATAGTAAATCCATTCTTAGTTCCCCAATATAAATAGACACTTTCAAAAATAATGCCTAATACAATCAAAGCTTTAAAAACACTCATATAGGTGTAAGGAGAAACTACAGCTATAATACTATCTTTGACGGCTACCATCACCATAGTTAATAACAGAATTGAAAACACAAGTATTGGAATACACCTTAATAAGGTCAGTCTATCTTTCTCCTTTATAGCTATCATTATCTTCCTTCTATTCTTGTATGCTCCGAATTCAAATAGATCATTCTTTCCGAATATTATCACTTGCATAGTTTCTAAAAGATAAATAACTGCTATAATTTTCCATGGCATATGATGTAATCTCCTATAGTGATAAATAATATTTTTATAGTTAATTGTAAAATGAAATTGAACACATAAAAATCCACAGTGGATACCGTCGTGTTATAGTTAAAGTTCCTAATCAAAAACCAACACACGAGGTACCACCATGGACTACACTAATTTATAACACATCTATGAAAGATTCTTTCAACATTCTGAAAGCTGGTGCTATCAACTTGCCACTAATGGTGCGCCGTTTAACCTGTAAGGTGAGAACGCATATACAAAAAGCATCTGGGAAAGTCTATCGACTTACGAGATGAATCTATCTCACGCCGTGATAAATCAATCTTAAGACTTTTTCCCTAAATTTTGCCGTAATATATTTTTTAAAATTCTTATTAGATATTCTGTATCACCATCTTTTAATTTTTCTGATTTTGCTAAGATTCCGTCGTCCATTAACCTTTTACAATATCCATCTTTTTCCTTAAGTATTGCATTATAAACATTTATGTCATCAAATAAAAGTACATCAGCCTCTCCTTTATCTGCAGTACCATTCTTACCACCATAATATGTATTTAAATTCTGATTACTAGAACCAATTAAAATAGCTTTTGGTTTAATAGAATTTAATATTTGCTCAATATTCTCATAATATAATGGCCCATGGCTTGCAAAATCCATATCTTCTTTAATTTCAAAAAAAATCATCATTTTCCTATGGTCTCTATTATTATCATTTTGTACAATGAGTATTTCCTCTAAATTGTTAATACTACATATGGCTCTGCTATATAATTCATCAATTATATCGCTTTTGTTGTCAGCTGAAATTTTCCCCATTCCTCTTAATATACCTATTTTAATAGTATCACGCAAACAAGGATTTCGTCTAATTTGCTCGACTAAAGAGGGATCAAATCCAATCTCATTGTACAAGTTGTTAATATCTTCTTTTGAGGAATCAGATTTAAACTTTATTACTTTAGATTGCTTGCCGCCTGGTTTGAAAAGTTTGGATAAATTGTGCATAAACTCTCTGATTGTCTCTTCCGTAGTTCCTCTATATCCAGGTGCGCAAATAATTCCACATCTATACCAAGTATTTTGCATGTAAACTTTTATTGCCTCTGTAATCAAAAAGTCTTTTTTTTCTGATTGTCCCTTTGGCATGTATAAGATATACATAACTGTCTCCCCTTTACTATAAAAATGCAAACTAAAACTATAAATGAAGGTATATAGTTAATTTTATCATATTTTCATTTATAATTTATAATCAATGATTGATTGTACGAATTGACGGGCACCCTCAAGTTTTTCTTCTGAGGCTAAGTTATACACTTCTAAAGCCTTGTAAACCCATTCCTTCTTTTCCTGTACCAGTGTTTTATCAAAATCTTCCATTTCCCCTACTGGCACAATAAACAATCCATTAGATTTACAAGTTGCTTCCACGTTTTCGTATGCTCTTAATGCTTCTCTTGGTAACCCATGTTTTCCTATATTTTTAAGTATATCCCACCCCACATTACTTTGAGAGTTTACAGTATCATAAACAACTTTCATATCCTTGGCTAACTCAGTCTCCCAATCTAAACCAAACGCTTTAACCAGAGGTTTAAAAGTTGAACTAGAATTAAGCAAGTCAAAATCACAAATTGCAACTACTGGAACTCCTACTGCTCTTAAGGCACTAACAATATCTTTAACACGTGACTTACCTCCACAATGCGTAAAGAATATATCAGGAGAAATTTCTCCTCTATTTTCATACATTGCATCGATTAATGCCTGATAAAATAAGCAATCATAATCACTTTCACAAACAACAACCTTCTCATGGAAGAGACCGCTCAAAATATTTGAATAACGCATAATAGGATTACCCCATAATTCTTTGATTTTGTTACTTTCCAGGATTCTCATCCTATTAATATCTTTTTCACGATCTATTCTAATAACTATTACATTTTTATTATCTGCGTCAACTAACCCCTGAAGAAAATCCTCACTATGTGTTGATATGAGCAGTTGCCGATTCTCAGGATTATTTTGTGCTAACATTTTTCCAATAATTCTTGCTTGTGGTGGATGTAAAAAAGCTTCCGGCTCATCGATAAGAGTAATGGAATATTCGGAGGTAAATATATCAAGTAGAATACTTGCAAAACTACGCATACCATCCCCTTGCTCTTCTAGTTTTGGTAATCTATCAACCTGACTATAATACTCATCCTTTATGTCCATAGTATAAGATTTCTTATCAGGAGCTTGCCCAATATGTAAAAGGATTGTTTTCATCTCATTACTGTTAAGAACTAAATCAACACCAAAAGCCTGATGAAATAAATTTGAAATTTTATCTACTAGCTGTTCACTTTTATTCAACTTATAAATAGGATGTTTTTCATGCAAATCACTTCTATTTAAGGCATTTGATGAAAACATACGCGCTTCTGTATTAAGACGTTTGATAAATAGCTTATCTAAACCACTATACAGTGGTATGATTTTCCCAGTATCCCTGTAAAGTATTCTCTTCAAAGCTACTTCCTACTCCCAATAATTGATAACCACCATTTCCAGATTGAATAAAATTTTCTTTAAGAAAAGTGCTATCATTAATTTTTCCATAATAATCAAAAATAATATTTTTCGCAACAATTCCGCGCCTTTGGTCAGAAGGATCTAAATTGATTTCTACATCTTTCAGTACTTGACTTTTACCGCTATTATTAGCTCCTGTAAACACAATAATATTTCCCGGTTCAAGTTCTAGTTGAGTATCATCATTAAACGCAATGCTTTTCAGATAAACTTTAGGTCTGCTGAGTCTGTTTTCCTTAGTATCTTGAATGTTCACACTTATGGTATTCTCCTATTCATTATCATCAACTATCCTCTTCTCTCCATGTAACGTTGTTAAATTGTTTTTAGTTCTATCATATGTATCATTAGATAAATCAAGCTGTGGCTCTACTATCGGTGCACCCTCTATTCCCAGAATGGAAATCATCATATTGTACAATAAATCATTTGTCCAAAAATAATCTTCATGGAGGCGTAATCTATTAAATGTTTCTGGATTATTACGTATGAAGGTATCTGAGAAATTCATTATTAACGGAATTCTAGCCATATTAAAAGTAAACTTGCTACTTTCATGCGCAAGATTTCCTTGAGGTTCTTCCCCATGATCAGAGAAAAAGATAAATCCCATAAAATTAGGATTATTCTTCATCTTATTATAAATTTTTCCTAAAACATCATCTCCATAGAAAATAGCATTATCATAATTATCAACTAACTTATCTCCATCAGAGAACCTAGTAAAACCGCTGGGATATCGGTCCCTATATGTTGCATGTGATCCCATAACGTGAACCACGATTAGTGCATTCTTTACTTCTTTTTCATTAGGTAATTTTTCAACTAACATTCCATCATGGAATCTTGTTTCTGCCGTATTTCCTATATTATCATTAATCCAAATTTGATGCTTAGCCATAGATGCAATCTCTGCAACTGGTGTATCGAAAACACTATATCGTTCTTGATTACTAATCCAATATGTATCCATATTGGCCGCATTAGCCATATCAATGATTGAGTTAGCCTCAGCAAGAGACACTATATTATACTGATTTTTTTCACTAAGTGCATATGTCAGTGAAGGAACCGTATGCACATAATTGGAATATGCATTTCTAAATAGCAACGTTTCATTTTTTTCTTTAAGCCCAGTCAACCACGGTGTTGTCTGTCGTGAATAACCGTATATTCCCATGTGGTCACGGGCTTGGGACTCACCTATAACTAATACATATACACCTTTTTTAGACTCGTCCTGATATAATCCTTTAAGTTGTGCTAAACGTTGTAGTCTAATCTCGCGATTATCCCTAAATGCTTCATACGAATGCACCGCCTCTGCCACTCTATTTATAACCGTATTTACTTCATAGTAAACAAAATATTTATATCCATAAAATATCCCCATAATAATGAATCCGACCACCAAATAGTTTAATTTTTTGCTTTTTTCAGTATGGTCTATACTCTTTGTAAGTTGTAGAAATTTTATATATCCATATACAAACAACAACACAACAATCACTGCTATTATAAGATAAAGTTTGGACTGACCAGCAATATATGATAACGCTTCATGATAATTCGTCTGATATACTGTTAATACAATATCTGCCCTCAAAGCTTCATGGCTTACGATAAAATATAACCAAAACGGAAGAACTATAAATATTAATGCCCCCCCCTAGGAGGACAGTAGAAAATGTCATTATTGAGGCGACTCCACCTCTTCTATTCTGAAATAAATACAAAAGCATAAGAAATACTGCGACTAGTATCAGACCTATTCCTAAGTTATTGATTATCACTCCCGGCGTTACAGCATAGCCTGTTAAGAGATTAATAAGAGGTAATCCTCCAAAAAATAGCATGCCTACTAATAGAATAAAAAAAATCCGAGACTCATAATTCCAGATGGATAGTGTCATCGAAAACAATAACGAACTAACAACTGCCATTGTAGTCGCATTAATACTTTGGTAGTCTCTCCAAAAAAATAGATTGATGCTTAGAAAAAAAATCACCCCAACAAGAAACCATAAAATTATTTTGCTACCATTTTTATATTTTAATACCCGGTTCATATATATTTCCTGCATACAATAAATTAAGTTAATTAATCATTTACACCACATTAATTCCCAAAACCATTTATTAATTCGCTGCCTATAAAATAGGACCTTTTGTTCAAACGTAAATTTATTAACTATTTTTTTTATATTCCTATCCTTTATTCTACCTAAGTCTTCTGCTACTTGACCTGTACGTGTTCCTCTAATATCTACAGTAGATGCTAAATTGGGAGCCTCCGGTGTCACAAGATTTACATTAATATCATAGAGTCTAATTAATCCCAATTTCATATATGTATACCAGCTATCTATTTCAAAATGTAGTGGCCGTTGAGCCCACAAAATATTTTTAGCAGCTTCCTTGTTAATAATATATGCATACGTACCTGAAAAGCCTAAACTTCTACGAATACTCAGATGCTGATCAACTACGCTATGCATCTTATGAGGATTGTTTCCATTATACAGCGCCAAAGAACAAGCTTTTTTATGTTTTTTTACAAAATCTACTAAAATTGGTAGATATGTGTCAAACCTTGAATCAAGCTCTATATCATCTTCAAAAATAATAATATACTCTTCACACCCATTTAAGAAATTTTCTAGTATTTTCAAATGAGTTAATGCACATCCTTTTTCGCCTAACCTCAATAAGCCATCATCATCAACACGTCTATCATCATCTGTTATAAACTTACCATCTATAGCCTTGAAAAATCGAGGAGTTATACATGTATTTTCAAATATTTTAGTTATATGCTCTCTTCGATCAATTGATGTCTCTAAATTAACTACGTAATGATTATACATATGCTAATACCACCTTTTTTAATTATCATCACTATATCCATAATAGACCATGCCTGAAGATTAAAGTGATTTTATAATAGCATTACATACAGATTCAACATCTATATTTCCCTGTTTTTCTTTTGATACAGCGAGAGAGGCGGGACCGACTGGCAGAAACCTCTGTGGATTGGCTGTTGGGAACAGCGTTACAGTACCTCTTTGCAGTGCTGCTGCTAAATGACCTATTCCATTATCAATGTTAACACATATATCTGAATGAGAAAGAACTTCTATTAGTTCTCCAAGTGAAGTTTTACCACAAAGATTTTTAACTCTTTCTTTACTTACTAGCGATTGTACTACTTCATTCGCTTGTTCAAAATCGTCTTGCACTCCTACAATGATAATATTAGTGTTACTATGTTGTAATAAATAATTCATTAGTTTAATCCAATTGGCAGTAGCCCAAGAACGTTCAATTGACTTTGTTGCAATAGAAATGACAATATATTTTTCAAAATCTATTAAAGCTGATTTTCTTTTGGAGCGAACTAACGGAATATATGTCTTATTATTTATATTTAGAGATATATCCAACATCCTTTTTGTAGCTTCCAAAAATGCCTCTGCTGTTCTATGAGTATCTAAATTGTAATCTGTAAAATCACTTCTTTTAGTGAAAAGATGGGTCCTGGTATTCCATCCAAAAACAGAGCCTACTGTAAATCGATTAGGAATTCTTGCCAAAAAGGCTGCAATTTCTGTTCTCTTTCTGGAGTCATATGATATAAAACAATCAAATTGGTATGATTTCAGTAGTTGAGACAACTTCCAGACCCCACCAATTCCTCCACCACTCTTATAGCCATATACTATATACCCATCTAATCCAGGAACATTATCTAATAAATCATCAAAACCTGGTTTAACTAAAAATCTGACCTCACACGTCGGATTTTTCTTTTTAATTAATGGGATAACAGCTGTAAGCGCCACTAAATCGCCTAAATTCATAATAGCTTCTATTAATATATTTTGATATCTACCCATAATATACCTCTAGCACATAATATGTAATAAGAAACTCCTAAACTTAAACGCTATTTTTTTTCTACAAGGATATTCAGGTTTGCCATTATCTCTGTTCATTTCGTATTTATAGTATATTCCATTAAATGGTTTATAAGGTTTATACTGCCATGGCTTTCTTCTGCCTGCCCAATGAAGTATAGCGATATCTTTAACTGCTCTTAATGCATTTTTCCTTAATTCCTTAGAAAATAGAATCGAAAATTTCATCATATACACAGGCGGTATTACATTCCATGATATATCCAAAGCTTCCCAACTATTTCCTAAAACAGCATTTAACGCATCCTGATCGTGATGCCTAAATGATTTTTCCTTTGCTGCAGTTAACACCAAATTTCCGTAATCCCCTTTTCTCCATTTATTTAGATCAATGACCAATACACCCGAATTAAAATATCCTTGACTAGGCTTCCATCCAAAGCTTTTTTCTTTTTCTTTTAACGATTTTCTTGAAGATAAAATCCCATAATCCGGCACAGCACCAATTACTTTTCCCTTCAAATCAACACTCCACAAAATAGATATATCCTTACACACTACTAAATCCACATCCAGATATATAATTTTTTTAACCGTAGGAGGTATTATATTACCTATCGCTAGCCTAAAATAAGCTGCCTTACTAATATGATCACTTGTGTACATATCATCCGATAAAAATTTATCCATATCATAAAATACGACATGCGAAATAGAAGACTCAATAGCATCAGCCATACTCTGCTTTAGCTCTTGAGGTAGCTTGTCCCCTAAGATATAGAAATCTACCGGTGAGCTAGTATGCTCTAAAATTGATTTTGCTACTACTATAGTATGTTGAGCATAATTCAAATCACATGCCATAGTTACTGAAATTCTTTCCATTATCTCTCATGTTCCTTATACAAATCGGCCAACTTAATATATTTTATCAAAGTATACATAAAATGATTCAAGCACATAACCATGCCTAGCCAGCCATCTAAAATACCTTTATCAAAAAACGTAATTTTTAGAAAGCCAAATACCGCATGCCCAAATGCAGATGGGTAAGAAACTTTTCTCCCTCTATTATATGCATCATTTGCCCAAATTGTAGTATATGAATTAAATTTATTCCAATACTGTTCCCACGATTCATATGTGTAATGTCTTAGATGTCCTTTAAGACGTCTTATTGATAACCCTGTCTCTGGATGCTCATGTACCTTACCAACCCATTCTACTGATTTTGTAGGGAATAATCGTTGTACATAATCGGGACGCATACTTCCATGTTTAAACCGTTGACCAAAGGCATATCCTTCTCTTTTAATTTCATATGCATAAGGAATAGCATTATGAGCAGTAACCTTTTTGATTTCTTGTATGGTACTAGCACTTAATCGTTCATCTGCATCTAAATATAATATCCAATCAGTTTTTACCATATTTATAGCAAAATTTCTCTGTGCAGCAAAATCATTATCCCATTGTCTATACACAACTTTAGCTCCACATGATTCAGCGATAGCTACCGTATTATCATTACTTCCTGAATCAACAACTAAAACATACTCAGTGCATTCCTTAGCATTATTCACTACTTCACGTATATTACGCTCTTCATTTTTAGTCAAGACAACAACAGTTACATTGTCCATGCTGATTATTACTCCTCCCAGTAGAATAAAAAAGACTTCTTCAACGAAGAAGTCTTTTTCTATAATATTGTCTTAATGTAATAATAAAAATATGCTCCTTCTAATATAGCAATTATACCATACCATATACCATCTCCCCAACATTGGAGCTAGTATATAAATAGTACAAATCAAAATGAGAAATCCTACATACCTGTAATGAAGTATAGTAGGGCATATCAAATATTTTGTGTAAACTCTTAAAAATCTTTGTCATACTTTTCCATCAAAGGTCCCAGCTGCTCATCAATAAGCATCTGGTTACGGATCATTGCCCAGTTCGCCAGACGATGTGAAGTCCATTTCTTATAGAGTTCCTGAATACGAAGATAGAAAATTTTAAAAATAGCATCCTCGTTAGAGAAGGAACCTTTCTTCGTGACCTTGCGAAAACTGGCATTTACGCTTTCAATGGCGTTGGTCGTGTACATTGCCTTTCGTACTGCACTACCATAGTGAAAGAGCTGTTCCACGTGCTGAAAGTTGTTTTCCCAAACAGCGATAGCACCAGGATACTTCTGCCAGTCTTTTTTTAACTTTTCGAACGCACGTCGTGCTTCTTCCACATTTACAGCACCATACATGCTTTTCAATTGCTTAGTAAAAGAACTCTATCCTTTTCGCGGAATATAACGAATTGAGTTTCGTATGAGATGGACGATGCAACGTTGCACGGTGATGTTCGAGAAAATAGCCTTGGCACCTTCTTCCAGTCCGGATACGCCGTCAATCGAGAGAATACCTAACTCCTCAATACCGCGGGCTTTGAGCTCATCAAAAATCTGCATCCATACATGCTTGCTTTCCGTTTCGTTAATCCAAAGACCTAATACATCTTTGTATCCATTGGTGTCGTAAGCAAGCATCACATAAACAGCGACCTGATGAACGCCACGTTCTGTCCGCATAGATACATAGATGCAGTCTACGAAGGAAAGCGGATAGAACGGCTTTAATGGTCGCGTACGCCAGCGGTCTACTTCTTCCATAACGCAGTCGGTAATATTCGAAATTTGTTCATGCAAGAGCTGGAATCCATACATATCTTCAATGGTCGCAGCAATGTCACGCTGGCTCATCCCGCGCGCATACATGGCCAGCACTTTGCCTTCAATCGAGGATACATTACGCTGATACTTTTTTACTATTTGAGGCTCAAATTGCCCCTGACGGTCTCTCGGAACAGAGATAGGGACTTCTCCCAGTGATGTTTTCAATGTTTTCTTTGAATATCCATTGCGAGTATTTGTAGACTCTCCTGTATGCCCATTCTTTTCATAACCGAGATGATTTTGCATTTCACCTTTTAGTATAGCTTCAAAAATAGGGCCAAACACCTGCTTTAAAGCATCTTGTACATCCTGGGTATTTTTTAGATCGTAATTATCAAGAATTTGCTGAGCTATTTTTTCACCGGGAGTTAGTATAGTTTCTTTACGTTTTGTCATGAGTACCATCCTTGCTATGTGTTTTCTCAATTATAAGGGGAATAATTGAGACTAGTATATTAACCTGTTTACACAAACTATTTTACACTCCCATCAATATTTTTCATAAACTATTCCCCCATAATCATTTAAAACATTATTATCGCTCATTTATCTTTCATCACTAGAGTATACACTTCTTGTAATCCCCAATAATAACATTAGTACAAAAAAATAAAACACGCTTCCTGAGTTATGCTCAAGAAATCCTTGGGTTAATCCATAAGAAAAGGTAGCAAGCACATGAACAACTCCGATTAAAGCAACTGCATATAATGAATTTTCAGTAGATTTCTCTTTTACAATTTGGCAAAAATAACATAACGGTACAAGAAATATGCCTAATCCGGTTACTAGTCCAAGTATGCCTCTTTCTAACCAATCATTTAAATACTGGTTATGTACATGATTATACTTTACAGCTTCCTTTTCCAGTATTCCCTCCTCGGCTTGTTTGGCTTTTTTAGACTGAGCACCTGAATACCCCCAACCAACTAAAGGCCTTTCTTTAATCGCCAAAGCGGCCGCTTTCCACATATTAAATCGTATTCCGACAGACGTCTTAGAATTATTTTCATGCTCATAAGATTGAACCTGTTTCTCCATCTGTTGATATCTTGCTATAGCACTATGTTGTGATGTTATTCCATTAATAAAGACCAGCCCCACCGTTCCAATAATAACTACGGTTAATAGGGACTTAGTAACCATTTGGCGGTAAGCTACGAATATTATCACTAATGCAGGAACCAAAATTATCCAGCCACCTCTAGATCCGGACAATAAACTTCCCCAAATACCACAGAAATATCCTAATAAGAATATATACTTGCTCTTTATATTTTTTCTATATGCATACCAAAAGCCTATCAATGCAAATAAACCTAAGGACATTGCCATATCACCGGCTTGTATTACCATATACCCCCTTGGGAACCCTCGTGAAGAACCTAAAACATATGCCCCATACGATGCAATACATCCACCAATAATAGCTCCCCATGTTGCTCCTCTCAGCAAAGATAAAGTAGATTTTTTATTCCACGCATAAAATGCTAAAGGCATGAACATGAGTATCCGAGAAGGATTATCCAATTGTTTAATATTTTCATCCATTACTAACGTATAAACTAAATGAATTATAAAACAAGCACTCAATACTCCTACTGAATACTTGAACCACGTATTTACACATCCATCGGTTCCTAAATTTATGGCTCTTCTGGCATCCCTGTGGGTAAGAAATGCCGCTTTCCCTTGTAATCAAG